>JAITTA010000296.1 GCA_031287395.1 Dysgonamonadaceae bacterium
GGAATTATACAGAAAACGGTTGTCCCTTAATCCCCTGGAAACATGGAACGACAGTCTTGATTTTCCTTCCGGAATAAAAGAGACGGACCTCACAATTGTTTTAGGCGATAAATTACTGGAATATAAAGGAGAACAACATACAAACCGGCCTGTAAAACCACTCCGGGGATTCGATTGGAACTCCATATACGGGATGTACGAACTTGGTAAACAAGAATTCTACCGGAAGAATATACCCAATGCGGAAAGTTGTTTTAACGCCTGTTTATCCAAAGATTCTTTGTATATACCGGCTATCCATATGATGGCTTCCATACGTTACAAACAAGGACAATATGCAGAAGCCGCCGGTTTTGCACGGAAAGCTTTAGCCGTAAACACTTACGATCCGGATGCCAATTTAATCTATGCAGCGGTCAACTCACGTCTAGAGAAAAGTATAGACGCCAAAGACGGGTATTCCATCGCCGCATTGACGCCGTCCCACCGCACGGCTGGCTATATCGGACTGGCTAAAGAATATGCAAAAGAATCGGACTGGAGAAAAGTTCTTCATTATTCCGGACAGAGTCTGGCATATGATACCCGCAATCCGGATGCTCTCCTGCTAAAAGCTGTGGCTTATAGAAAAACAGGAGACCAGCACGCTGCGAAGAAATTGATCGGTAAGATACTGGAATCGTATCCGTTGAATCATTCCGCTCGTTTTGAAAAATACAAACAAACGTTATCGGATAAAGATAGAGAAGCTTTTGTTTCCGTTATTACCAATGAGTTGCCTCACGAAACGTTTATGGAAATGGGAAATTGGTATGAAGATATCAATTGTTGGGAAGAAGCTACCGAAATATTTTTACAAGCAGAAAGCCCGATTCCCTATTATAAGGCGGCTTATCTGTCGGAAAAAACAGGGAAAAAAGCAGAAGCTTTAATCTATCTGAAAAAAGCAGAAAATGCTTCTCCATATCTTATATTCCCTCATCGTCCGACCACAATTCCGGCTTTAGAATGGGCGGCTGAAAAATCTTCTTCATGGAAAAGCAGGTATTATCTCAGCATGTTGTACAGAGCTAATAATCAACCGGAAAAAGCTCTTGCCTTATTGGATAAATGTGCAGATATCCCGAATTATGCACCATTCTACCTGTACCGTTCGCAAAATAAACAAGGAGAAGATAAGCTGGCAGACTTGAGAAAAGCGGAAACAATAGATAAATCATGGAGAACAGGGTTGGCTTTATGCCGTTACTTTGAAGACAATAATCAATCGGAGAAAGCAATGGATTGCATAGCGGAATACCGTAAAATTTTTCCGGACAACCAGGCCTTGTCTCTGAGTTATGCCTCTCTGTTGCTGAATACCTCCCGATACGGGGAATGTCTTGATTTTTTAGCCGGTTTGACAGTCCTCCCCGGCGAATGGTCGGATGGAGGCAGGAATATCTATAAAAACGCCTGCCTGTTCCTGGCGTTGGAAAATATAAAGAACAAAAACTACCGGGCAGCGATCAATGCTATTGAAGAGTCGAAAAAATGGCCTGAAAACCTGGGAGTCGGAAAGCCATATCCCGAAAATATCAACTTATGGCTGGAAAACTATATGACATATTACTGTCATTTACAATTGAATGAGAAAGAGGAAGTAATTCCTTTTCCGGATAAGGAATCCGGCGGGAAGATTAAAGAAGCATACAACAGGATTACTTCTCTCTCCGACCGTAACAGGAAGAAAGAAACCGAAGAAGCGCTTATAATGGAAATATATAAAACCTGCCGATAAAAACAAATTATTGACGTATGAAACGAGCATGCAAAACTTGCACCACAGAGCATGAATTTGTAGAATCGACGTAGTCAACAAGGACGCAAGTTCCATATGATCTTTAAAAATAAAATGATGTACATATGAAAACAAATACATGGATGATTCTTTTTTTACTCCTTTTTACAACAATCGGAGAAGTAAAAGTCCTCGGTGAAAACCACCTGCAAATAAGCAGTCAAGCCGGCGATAGCTCGAAAATATTAAGAAGAGCCGATAGTTTTCTGGGATTTCATTTTGATTTTCATGCAAATGAAGATTGTGATAAAATCGGGAAAATGCTTACCGAATCGATGATCGATTCCTTCCTGATACTGACAAAACCGGATTACATCCAGGTCGACAGTAAAGGACATGCCGGATATTCCAGTTATCCGACGAAAGTGGGAAACAGAGCTCCAGGTTATGAGAAGGATCCGTTGGATATTTTCCGGAAAGTAACAGCCCGGCATTACGTCGGATTGTATGCCCATTATTCGGGAATATGGGACAAGCGAGCCGTTCAATTGCATCCGGAATGGTCGATAATCAACGAAGACGGTAGTATCCCCGATGGAAAACTGGCTTACGCAGGACCTTATATTGATGAACTATTAATTCCTCAGTTAAAGGAAATTGCGGCAAAAGGGCTTGATGGTGTATGGGTAGACGGGGATTGCTGGGCATCGCTTCCGGACTATTCGGAATACTCCGGGAAACGTTACACTGCCGAAACGGGAGAAAAAAATCTTCCTAAAAAAGGAGAGAAAGGTTTTAAAAAATTCCTTGAATTCAACAGAAAAGAGTTACAAAAATACATAAAGAAATACATTGACGAAGTACATAAAGAATATCCCGATTTCCAGATAACAAGTAACTGGGCCTACTCGTCGCTCATGCCGGAAGAGGTCAGTTCGGGAATGGATTATCTGTCGGGCGACATGGCAGGCATGGGGTCTGTTTACAGCGCCGCGTGGGACGGCCGGTGTCTGGCCGGGCAAGGTCTCCCTTGGGATTTGATGGCTTGGGGATTCAATACGAATCCGAAGTCCCTCACGATGCTGCAACAAGAAGCCGCCCAGGTTATATCTCTTGGCGGAGGATTTCAGGTATATTACGGACAGAATCGGGATGCTTCTCTCAAAAAAACATATTTCGACCGGATGGCCAAACTGGCATCCTGGTGTCGCGCCCGTCAGGAAACCTGTTTCAAAAGCAAAGCAATCCCTCAGATTGCCCTCTGGTATTCGACTTATGCCTGGAAAAAAGCACAGGATAAGATGTATTCATACAATGAAAGTGACAGGATGGCTCAGACATTAAGCATGTTATTGGATGGAAGGCAGTCGGTAGAAGTCTTGATGGATCACCATTTAAAAGAAACTATCAACAAATATCCGTTGATAGTTTTACCCGAATGGACGGATGTTGGAAACGAAATGAAACAACTGGTTCTCGATTATGTGAAAAACGGTGGAAATTTACTGATCACCGGCGCTTCGGCTACAACCGCTTTCCATAACGAGTTGGGAGTAAAACCGGTTGATAAACAGAATGATGGTTACGTTTTCTTCTATTCCGGTAAAGATCAGTACGGATCAACACATACCAAATGGCAAAAAATAGAAACAAATCCGGCTGTTAAAGTAATCGGACTATTCATGACCTCCGACGATCCCGACTATTTTACCACCGGAAAATACCCGATGGCAACAATCGCCGGTTATGGAAAAGGAAAGATTGCCGGTATTTATTGCGACTTGTCCGGGCCTTACATGAATATGCGTTCCTCTTATCTCTGTAAAATGGTAAACCATCTGGTTAACGAATTACTCCCGGAACCTCTTGTTAAAGTTGAAGGAGATGGAGATATCCACCTTGTATTGGCAGAAAAAAACAATCAATGGATTGCGAATATTATCAATGTAGCCGGCGGACATTACAATTTCAGAATTTCCGCTTATGACTCCATTCAGCCTACCGGCACTCTGACACTGCACATAAATACTAATAAGTATTTAAAAGAAGTTATAGTGGAGCCTGAAAAAAACAAATTACAGGTAAGGAGAATCTCTGAAAATAAATACTCGGTAACAATACCTCCCGTAGCGATTCACAGCGCTGTGGTATTTTCGTTTGATGGAGGGAATCAGCAGAAAGAGAAATAAAAGGATATCCCATACATCATCTCTAAAATCCACACGATACATTCAAACCCAATACTCCCCCATTATAACTGGGGAAAACAACAGCGTTTAATTTTCTATCTTTCTTACCAAATGCCTTTTGAAGATACGGATAAGTCCAATAAACGACTTTAGTCGACAAAATACCAATTCCCGCACCGGCTATCACATCGCTGACCCAATGTCTGTCATTGAAAACACGGGAAATGCCGATTAAAGTACCCATGGCATAACCACCCACACTGATCCAAACAGATTGGTCCTTGTATTCCTGATGAAGAAACTCGGCTGCCACAAATGCCATCGCCGTATGCCCCGAAGGAAAAGAATGATTGTCCGATCCGTCGGGACGTTTCTTTGACACAGCAAATTTGGTCGTATACACAATACCAATTTCCAATACATTACTCAACGTATAAAGAGCAATCATGTCCGGCATTTTATGGGTACTCTTTACACCGTACAACTTCATTCCAAAAGCTGCAACTGCAGGAGAAAACTGAAGATAATTATCCCAACCATTATTCCAGATGTAATTATTTTTGAGTAATTCGCGCCTGATAGAATGGTCCAACTCCCCGATTCCACCATTTTCCAGTGAAGCAATCCCATAGGTAATCATAACGGCAGGAACCGCAACTCCCAGTATTTTCACTGTTTTATCACAATATTTCCGGTCCAGGGAAACCGAATCGGAAAATTGACCCGGTATACTATCATTATTCCGGGAATATAAAAAAGATGGGAATGTAGTTAACAAACCAATGATAATAAAAACCTTTTGAATATTCATACTGTATCTTTCGTAAAAGCGACATTTCCGTAGAATTTACAAAGAAAATGAAAATTCCTGAAAATGTTTCGAATTTGCATTATTATTCCGAAAAAACATTTACCGGATCATCGATTTGAAACAAAAGTTTGTTATTAACATTTTTTTAACAAAAAATTCATAAAATTGTAACCTCTCTACCGTACTTTTGTAACAAAAAATTTCAGATAATCCTGAAAAGAACTGTTAGAATGCTTGCACCAGAAAGAAGGCCATATTCACAGGACAAGTTTCACACAACGCTTAAAAAAACAAATTGTCGACATATGAAATTTAGATTAGTCCTTATCGCTTTATTTTTGACCTGTTTGTTTAGCGGAAGATTAAAAGCCCAGGATATAGAATTAACCGGTATGGAAAAACTCGATCAAAGAACCCAGGCATTGGAAGACGCCATTAAAACTCTTCAAAAATTAAAAGTTTCCGGATATATTCAAACCCAGTACCAACAAGGAGAAAAAGATGCCTCTCTGAATGTAGGAACCGGTAACGAAAAACCCGGAGAAGATTCGTTCGGCCGCATTGGTATTCGCCGGGGACGTATTAAATTCCTGTATGAAGACGGTATTGCTTCCGGAGTATTCCAATTGGATATTACCGAAAAAGGT
>JAITTA010000322.1 GCA_031287395.1 Dysgonamonadaceae bacterium
TTGCGCGGACGATTGTCATACGGATAGCGCAACACAGCACCGTTGTCGCGAACTGCATATTGTTCGTCTTTATAGGTGCATTTTAATTCGTTGCTAAAATCATCTGCTGTTGTCATATACTATTTTTATTTTCTGTTCCACAACCTTAAACGCTTTTCCTGCCAATTCCTTTTCCTCGCCAATAGCAGCAACAATTTTATCGGCAAGCCAAAGGGCCGCAAGTTCGGTTTCATTATATTTCAATACTTTGGCAATAATGGGTATTTGTTGCCGCTTGGCAGTTCTTCGCCCCAGTTCAATGCGGCTGTACATAGGCGTGTCGAGTTCCAATGCCGAAGCCACCACTCTTTGCGGCAACCGCAATTCCTCGCGCAACTGTTTAATCTTACTACCGAACATCATACTATCGCTTTTTAAATCTATAAATCAGTTTATTGAATTTGATTTAGCAAATGAATTATTGCTTTGTCAAATTTCTGCAAATGTACTGATTTTTTAGCGTACAAACAATCAAAATTACATTCTAACTCCTTTATTTTTATTGATTTCCTGCTTGTTCGAGTTTTGCAACTCCCCGCATTTCTGCTTAAACCAATCAATTATATTCATTCCGTTAAGATTAAGCCGTAATTTATTGGATTATCTTGTTCCTTTTCGATTTTCAACTTCACATTTTCTGCCGTAAATTTCCGATGGTGTTCGGGCGAAAAGAAAGTAAAATATTTGGTTGTCAGTATTTTGCCTTCAAACAATGATTTTATGTTTTCAATGGCAAACCCAATCTTTCTGCATAACTCCACTGACTGTTTGCAACTGAACTAGGCGGCTTGCCCGTTTACCGTAATGCGCCCAAGAATGGGGGCAACGCCGTTCTTTTCCTTACTGCTGTTCACATAGAACAGTACTTTAAATGTGTTCCGCATAACTCAATTCTTTTGGGTTACAAAATTACTTTCAATTGAGTTATCTGACGCTATGTAAAACTACGCAAAATGCTGAATAAAAACCGATTACGAATAATTGTCGCATCCGTATCGGGTAACGATTTGGTTTTAATGAATAGTCACCTAAATTTAATGATTTAATATCATTATAAACTTAGAACTTGGTAAATTTGCAGACGCTGTGGTCTTGTCTTACGACAAATAGATGGGTATTTTTTTATCAGACTCGCTTATAAATCGCATATTTTTATCTAATTTTGTATTTATAATCAATAATTTATCATTGAGTATGCCACAACTCCAAACAATACTTCGGAATAACCTCATTACAAAATGCGTTGAAAAGACATTGATTCTTTTTAATACCAAGCTGTATTTTAACGCGATTGTGGTATCACTTTGTATCATCATTTTAATTTGATATGACTAATTTTGCAGCAATAGATTTTGAAACAGCGAACTACAATCCATCAAGCGTATGCAGCGTGGGCGTGGTGATTATCCGCAACAGGAAAATTGAGGAGAAAATTTACCGGCTTATCCACCCCGAACCGGAATGGTATTCGTATTGGAATACACAGATACACGGTTTGACGGCTGCCGATACCGAAAAAGAGCCGGTTTTCCCATTTGTCTGGAAAGAAATCGCCCCCCAAATTACAGGATTGCCTTTAGTGGCACACAACAGCCCTTTCGATGAAAGCTGCCTGCGGGCAGTGCATCGGGTTTATCAAATGGATTATCCCGATTATGAATTTCATTGCACCTGCCGAGCATCGCGTCGTGTATTTGGAAAAGCTTTGCCAAACCATAAGTTACATACAGTTTCAATGCATTGCGGTTTTGATTTGAAGCATCACCACCACGCTTTGGCCGATGCGGAAGCATGCGCGGCAATAGCGATGAATATCTTATAAGATAAAAAAGCAGGAAAATGTTAATTATTCTTAAAAAATTTTCCCGATAAAAAAATAAATATTTACTTTGCATTTCAAAGTACTTTCATAAACAAAAAAAATAAAAATGAAGCAAGAATTAGAAACATTACAGGAAATACGAAACCTGATGGAAAACAGCAGCAGGTTTATCGGCTTAAGCGGATGGAGTGGAATTGCAGCCGGATGTATCGCCCTGATCGGCGCCTCTTTAGCCTACCCGATCGTTTCCGGCCGGTTGGAAACCGGGGGATATTACTCCAACCCGGAAATCAAAACTCTCCTACTAATCGGTTTGGGCACTTTCATCGCAGCTCTGATTTTAGCTTTCATTTTCACATACGCCAAAACCAGTAAAACAAACATCCCAGTATTCGGAAAAACCAGTAAAAGACTAACTTGGACCATTATTGTTCCTACCTTGGTGGGAGGGATATTTTTACTGAAACTGATATCATACGGATTGTACGGGCTGGTTGCACCCGGTTGCCTGATATTTTATGGTATCGCGCTGTTCGCTACAGGAAAACAAACGGTCAACGAAACACGATACCTGGCTTATTGCGAAATCATATTGGGTTGTATATCCCTGTGGAAAATAGAATACGGATTGTACTTCTGGGCCATCGGATTCGGTTTGTTCCACATATTATACGGCGCCAGAATGTGGTATAAATACGATCGCAACTGATAAATACCCCATTTTCATGAACGTAGAGAACTTAAATAAGGCTTTCGACAATAGAATCCGACTTGGAATCATGAGTATTCTAGTGGTCAACCGGGAAATGAATTTCAATTCCCTGAAAGAAATGTTACAGGTTACGGATGGGAACCTCGCTTCTCATCTCAAAGGTCTTGAAGATACCGGTTATCTCTCCGTAAACAAAGGATTTATCGGAAGAAAAACAAATACAATTTACGAAATCACAAAAAATGGAGAAAAAGCCTTCAGGGAACATCTGGATGCACTCGAATTTTTAATTAAAAATACACGGTAATTTTTTATTTATATACTTTGAAATTCAAAGCACTTTTACAAATTTAATAACAAAGGAAAAAATGGAATCAAAAAAAAATTCAGAACAAGGAAAAAACCTTCCCATGGGAGAAAAGGAAGGACAAGATGTAAATTATACCTGGAATCGCCTGTTCAGGTCAAGAGGAATATCCCTCACATTCAAAGGAATATGTATCTTTATACTGACATTGTTACTGTTAATTCCCATGATCATGATATCGGAGCTGGTCCGGGAACGACAGTCCAGGCAAAAGGAAGTCCGGGAAGAAGTCAGTGAAAAATGGGCCAACAGCCAGACTCTGACTGGTCCCATCCTGGTCATTCCCTATAAAAAGATTGTAGAATCCGATCCTAAAACCGGAAATGTGAAGTACGGAACGGAATACGTATATATCCTGCCGGAAAAATTGGACATTGAAGGGGTTGTTTCCCCTCAAATCCGTCATAGGAGTATCTTCGACGTCACGGTATATCAATCGGAACTGACATTCAAAGGTCATTTCGCCCCCTTTAATCCCGAATCCCAGGATATACCGGCGAGCGATTTTCTTCCGGAAAAAGCGATGATTTATTTCGGATTATCCGATTTCAGAGGAATAGAAGAACAACTTTCCATCCGACTGGACGATAAATCTTACGAATTAAACGCCTCGGATATGCTATCCTCCCTGAATTCTAACGGATTGTCCAGTCCCATTACATTATCTTCCGAAAACTTAACAACAGCTCTTTCATTCAACCTGAAACTAAATATTAAGGGTTCCGGAGACCTTCGCTTCACCCCTGTCGGGAAAACAAATAATACCACATTGACATCTTCCTGGAATAATCCCTCATTCACAGGCTCCTTCCTTCCAAATACTCCGGCAAGTATCTCCGAATCAGGGTTTTCAGCTAGTTGGAAAGTTCTTTACCTGAACCGGAATTATCCCCAGATATGGAAGAACCAAACGTACGACATATCCAAATCAAATTATGGAGTATCGTTACTTCAATCGACGGATTCGTATGCAAAAACCGAACGTTCGGTAAAATACGCAATCCTGTTCATTGCCTTGACATTCGGTCTGTATTTCTTCATTGAAATTCTCCAGAAAAAGAAAGTACATCCCCTGCAATACGGTTTGGTAGGAATCGCATTGTGTGTTTTTTACACCCTCCTGTTATCCATAAGCGAATATATTTCATTCGATTACGCCTACCTGATAGCTTCTGTTGCAACCGTTACCCTGATTACGCTATACACCAAAGGAGCCTTCGGAAAATGGAGAATCGTATCTTTTTTCGGAATAGCCCTGTCGGCTTTATACGGATTTATTTATATTCTGATTCAATTGCAAGACGGAGCATTGTTATTCGGAAGCATCGGACTATTCCTGTTACTGGCAGTCTCGATGTATTATTCAAAAAAGATCGATTGGCATGGTGAAATTACCGGCTAGATAAAAAGGTTATAGGAATACGACGACGAATTAATCGAAGTGGATGTTACGAAAATTTCAAGTGTAAAAAACAATGCCCGATGTGCGATTTTTCCATCGGGCTTGAGATGTCGGCAATTAAGGATAATGCTAAATTGGAAACAACTACCAAATCATTTGACTGTAATGTGAAAACATCCCTGTTTTCTCTCGTGTTTCACATAACATTTTCCTTCTTTTTTTAAATCCCTCAACACGGAAGCCAGAACCATTTTTAACTGATCCGGAGTTATTTCCGTCTTCTTTCTGTCGTCTTTTGTATAACGTGCCCAGGAAATATCGAATGTCGTAGCATAAACATGAGCCGAATTCGCAGACGAATTGAGATTCCTGCTACTCAATTTCGTAATATCCTCATCGGTACGCGTAAGGCTGGTAACAATCAGTTTATAATTAGGGGAATTCAGATGCTCCAAAGAATCCCGGAAATTTTTTCCGATCACATCCAGTAAATCGGCAGCTTTTGGCACTAAATATGGAATCGAGTGTTTCAATTCTTCTACCTCATAGGTCTTCGAAGATTTTATTTCCCGAAGTTCTTTCTTTATTTTTTCAATCTCATCCCGAGTTGCAGGAGGGTTGATGCCTATTTTCTTTGCAGCCATCAAATGCAGATCGTTCAGATCATTGAAATCCCGGTTATAACTGCCATTGTAATAAATTCGCTTGACTTCTTTTTCTTTATTGCAAGATGGGAAAAAAATGACAAAAAAAAAACAAGGATACGGTCATTATAAGTAATTGATTACACTTCATATGTCAATCTTATTTTTTCGGAATACAAAGATAACGTAAAATCCGGATTAAACTTAAAACTCTTAACACAAACTTATAACTCAAAACGTAAATTTTCATTAACTTTGCATCGAAAAATAAATTTTTGAACGTTTCGGATACCGAATGATAGAACGCATTATAATTCTGGAGGGCGCCGACCCTGTAATTTTTTTTGGAACAAATAATTCCAACATTCAGTTAATTAAATCCCTGTATCCAAAATTGCGGATTGTAGCACGGGGTAATGTGATGAAAGTAATTGGCGATGAATTGGAACTCGCAGCTTTTGAAGAAAAAATCCAGGAGCTGGAACAATATTGTCAGGAGCACAATACACTGAACGAAGAAATTATTACTAAAATAGTTAAAGGAAAAAATGATGCGACTGTAAAACAGGACAATCTGATTATTTTCGGGATGAACGGAAAACCCATTCTTGCCCGTACGGATAACCAGCAGAAACTGGTTAACGCTTTTGAGAAGAACGATATGCTTTTTGCCATCGGACCGGCCGGTTCGGGAAAAACATATACGGCCATTGCACTTGCTGTAAGAGCATTGAAAAACAAAGAAATACGGAAAATTATCCTCAGTCGCCCGGCAGTAGAAGCCGGCGAAAAACTGGGATTTCTTCCAGGAGATATGAAAGAAAAGATCGATCCGTATCTTCAACCCTTGTATGATGCTCTGGAAGATATGATTCCGGCAGTTAAACTGAAAGAATACATCGAAAATAAGGTCATCCAGATTGCTCCTTTGGCCTTTATGCGCGGACGCACACTCAGCGATGCCGTAATTATTCTCGATGAAGCCCAGAACACCACGATGCATCAAATCAAGATGTTTCTGACACGTATGGGAATGAATGCGAAAATGATCATCACGGGAGACGTGACTCAGATAGACCTTCCTCCGTCGCAACCGTCAGGTTTGCTTCATGCCATGCGAATTCTGAAGGACATTCCGGGCATTGCTCATATTGAGTTCGACAAAAAAGACATCGTTCGCCACAAACTGGTACAACGAATTGTAGAAGCTTACGAAAAACAAGATGCTAAAGAACTGAAAGAAAAGAAAAAAATGATCGATAAGAATTAAATGTTATGAAGAATACATTGACAAGAACAGATTACAATTTTCCGGAACAAACAAAAGTATATCATGGAAAAGTAAGAGATGTTTATACCATCAATAATGATTTGCTGGTAATGATTGCAACAGACAGAATTTCGGCCTTCGATGTCATTCTGCCGCAAGGAATTCCATACAAAGGACAAGTATTGAACCAGATCGCTTCAAAATTCCTGGATGCAACAGCCGATATCGTTCCAAACTGGTAAAT
>JAITTA010000010.1 GCA_031287395.1 Dysgonamonadaceae bacterium
CCAAAGCGATATCATTTACAATCTGCTGTTGAGTTTCCCGATGGCCGCCGTCGGAGGACAAGTGGAAGTCCCTACTCTCGATGGAAAAGCTAAAATAAAAATCGATCCGGGAACACAGCCGGGAAAAGTACTCCGGCTAAGAAATAAAGGATTACCATCCATCAATCATTACGGAACAGGCGATTTACTCGTCAATATCAGCATTTATGTTCCGGAATCCCTGTCGGCCGAACAAAAATCCTCGTTGGAAGCAATGGATCATTCACAGAACTTTCAACCCAGTAAATCGGTAAAAGAGAAAATATTCAACCATTTCAAAAATTTGGTGGGCTAACTCGTAAAAATTTTCGTAACAAAAGGTTTTTTTCAAAAAGAATTTGTTAACTTTGTAAGTTAAGATTAAGTTTAACCTAAAAACTAATTTCATGTTTACAAAAGAAACTTATATCCGGAGACGAGAAGAACTGAAAAAGAAAATCGGATCGGGCATGATTCTGCTTATGGGTAATGGCGAAGCACCGCTTAATTACCCTAACAACACTTATACTTTCCGTCAGGATAGTTCATTCCTTTATTTTGCAGGATTGGATACGCCTGATTTGTATTGCGTTATTGATATCGACCATAACAATGAATACCTATTCGGTGACGAACTGACAATCGACGACATCATCTGGATGGGTAATTTGCCTTCACTGAAAGAACGTTCGGAATCCGTGGGCATCAATACGGTATTACCTGTTGCAGAATTAAACGGAATGGTGAAGGCAGCTTTAAAATCAGGAAAAAAAATACACTACCTGAAACCTTACAGATACCGGAATCAACTCATTCTTGGGGAATTGTTGAACAAGACAATCACAGAAATCGTTGCAAATCATTCTTTAGAGCTGACAAAATCCGTAATTGATCTCCGGCTTATCAAAGAAGATTGTGAACTGGTCGAAATGGAACTGGCCGGTGAAATCGGTTACCGGATGCACATAACGGCTATGAAAATGTGTAAGCCCGGTGTATCCGAGCGGGAAATAGCCGGTACGATTGAAGGCATCGCCATCGCATATGGTAACAGGGTGTCGTTTCCGACCATTTTATCGCAAAACGGACAAATCCTACACAACCACAATCATGAGAATATCCTGCATAGGGGTCGGCTGATGCTAACTGATGCCGGAGCCGAAAACACCAGTTACTATGCATCGGATTTTACCCGCACAATAGCCGTCGGAGGGGTTTATACCCAAAAGCAAATCGATATCCACAACATTGTATTGAAAGCCATCAATACATCTATCGACATGATTCGACCGGAAATAACGTACCAAAAGATTCATCGTGAAGCTTACCGCGTCATTTTTGAAGGATTGAAAGATCTGGGCCTGACAAAAGGCGACACGGAAGACGCTTTGGCTAACGGAGCTCCCGCCCTTTTTATGCCGCATGGACTTGGGCATGCCTTGGGATTGGATGTGCACGATATGGAAGATCTGGGAGAAACGTTGGTGGGATACGACGATGAGATACAACGCAGCACCCTTTTCGGATACAAAAGCTTGCGTTTTGGGAAAAAATTGAAAGAACGTCACGTTCTAACCGTAGAACCGGGAATCTATTTTATACCTCAGTTAATTGAAAAATGGAAACAGGAAAACATCAACTCCGATTTCATCAATTTCAATAAACTCAAAGATTATTACAATTTCGGAGGTATTCGCCTTGAAGATGATGTCGTAGTCACTAAAGACAGTTGCTTTCCGGTTTATTGCAACAGACTCCCGATTACGATCGACGAAATTGTTGAAACGATACAGTCTTGAATAATCTCTCATGAATTGACTTGAATATTCCTAAATAAAAAATTTCCATAAGAAATACATTCTCATGGAAATTTTTATTGTTACGATAGAATAAATAAGTTCTTATTATTTCTTTTTTGCTAATTTAAGCGCTTCGGTCGTAGTATAATATTTTGCAATCATATTAGGCACTTCCCAGTCCGGCATTTTCTTGTCTTTCAGGAATTGGAGATACTTTTCTGTGACCTGTCCGAAATGAGCCTCATGACCATTACGATAATTATCCGGAATATTTATTTTCCATGCAACATCCGACAATTTCTCAAGAGTGATTCCCGGATATTTTTTTTCAACTTCCGCAAATGTTTTTTCCATCCCGGAAATATAATCAGCCTTTGCTTTAGCAGGAAGTTCAATATACAGTTCCGGCTTATAATTCTGTTCTGCACCCTGACGGATCGTCAGATTAGCCCGGGTTCCGCGCATCACTGAGAAATGAGTATCCCCGCCACCTTCAGGAGCCTGATAGTCCCATGTGACAGATACCTTGGCACAAATACCTTTCAAACGATACAAGATCTCTCCATTGGCATAAACCTGCAATACATTTTCAACAACATCCTTCCGTAAATAATCGGGATAGTTTTCCAAGCCGGTCGCCTGTTTGAACTGAGGCAAATCGACTGCCGTAGTCCATCTTTTAGCGCTCAATAACTCGATATCGGTCTGATAATTGATCATTTGTTCCGGGAAACACTCCCATTGCACCAGGTCAACCAGGTGTGTATTCACATCCACGATACCTTCTCCCTGCTGATCCACGTCGAAAAACCATGCCGGGCGTTTGACCGGACTTCCGGAAACCATTTTGAAAAAGTGGTGTACACTTTCTTTAGTCACAGCCGGGTTTTCCGGGGTTCCTTTTTCCAATTCCCCGAAAATAGCAGGTTGTAAAGACAATTCCCGTTGAAGGATCGTAGTGATCTCGTATCTTTCGGTCATGATATCATATAAAAGAATCTCTTTTTCTTTAGCAACATCAAAACATTGTTTCAGCATTTCAAAATTTTCAGGGACTATCACCATTGGTTTGTCTGCCAACACATTGATTCCGGCTTGCAAGGTTTTAAGAATGTATTCCGTTTTCTTTCTGTTGTTTCCTGCAGTCACCATAACATTTCCTTTCTTTTCGGCAATCATTTTTTCCAGGAAATCAGGGCCTGTATAAACAATTTCATTCCAATGGGTCGGATCTTCCGGACGACTATTATAGCCTTCTATTTTTTTCAGGTGTTCGTCCAATTCATCACCTCCGGGTGCGTACACATAAACATCGTTGGAAACTTGCGGATAAGCCACCTTTTGAACCAAAGCCGCATGAAAATGTCCCGGATCGAGAGTGATCAGTTTAATTTCACT
>JAITTA010000048.1 GCA_031287395.1 Dysgonamonadaceae bacterium
TTTGTGATTTTTATATACAACAAGATTATGAAAAATATACATATTTAGCTTGATAATATGGCTTCTGATGAAGCTTCCGATTATTTACATACAAATTATAAAGTAGGTGATGTTTCCTATGTGCAGATGGAAAAGGGCCTTTTCGTGAAAGGAGATAACCCTTTTGTGGATGAAGCTGTGTTTAAAACGGGTAAAGCCGTTTGCCCTGCTGAATATTCGGATTTCTTCGTGATGGGGAAATTATTGAATACGCCGGATGATTATAATGATGTAAGAGGCCTGGTAGTAACTGATTATCAGACTTACTTGGAGAAGATGTGGATTGAATATCTCACCAAAAAATATCCGGTTGTTATCCACAAAGATGTAGTGAATGCAATTAAATGACAAACTTTAACCTTTTATGAGGCTAATATTTCCGTTAGTCATATTATCTTTGTTCGCTGTTTCGTGCGGTAAGGATTCTCAGCAGGAGAAAGATCTGGTTGTTTCTGTTGGAAATAAGTACTTGACAAGGCAGGAGATGGAGGAAGGAATACCGAAATCCGTGAGTCCGGCAGACAGTGTCATTATTGCGGATAAAATAGTACGACATTGGATAAAAGACAATTTGTTATATGATATTGCATCGAAGAATATCTCGGATAAAAAGCATATCAGCCAACTGGTGGAAAATTATCGGAGATCATTAATCATTTATCAATATCAGGAACAGTTAGTGAATGAGAAACTTTCCAGGGATATCGGCGATGAGGACATGAAGCGGTATTATGATGCCAATTCCGATAAGTTCAGGTTGGACCAAACCCTGGTGAAAGGTTTATTCCTGAAAGTTCCGGTAGATGCCCCGCGAATTGATAACGTGAGGGAATGGTATAAATCATCTTCCGAAGTAGCCTTGGAGAAACTCGAAAAATACACGGTACAAAATGCCGTAAAGTATGATTATTTTTTCGACAATTGGGTGATTTTTACTGAGTTGATGGATATTATGCCGGTGCATTACAATGACCCGGAAGCGGTGGTCAGAAACAACAGGAATATTGAACTGCGGGATAGTAGTTATTACTATTTTTTGAATATCAGTCAGTATTTATTACAGGGAGATAAGGCTCCGTTTGAGTATGCGAAACCGACCATCAGGGAGGTGCTGATCAACCAACGAAAGATGAGTTTCCTGAAAACTGTTGAAGATGATTTGTACAACAAGGCGGTTGAGAAGGGACAAGTTAAATTTTATACGGAATAACAGATAGAATTTATTATAAAATATGAGAAGAATATACCTTTTGGTTTTGTTTGCATTCGCAATTCAAATTTCTTTTAATCAATTGTTTGCGCAAAATAATATAGTGGATGAGGTGATTTGGGTGGTTGGAGACGAAGCAATCTTCAAATCGGATGTGGAGAATGCACGTTTGCAAATGCAAATGGAAGATGAGCATCTGAGTGGAGATCCTTATTGTGTTATTCCGGAACAAATGGCCATTCAGAAACTGTATCTTCATCAGGCTAAACTGGACAGTATCACGGTGAATGAGTCCCAGGTAATGCAATACGTCGATAGGTGGATCAATAACTTGATAGAAAGAATCGGTTCAAAAGAAAAGGTGGAAGAATATTTCGGAACGATTGCAGAACTGCGGGAAAAAAACCGGGAACAGGTACGGGACAATCAAATTGTATTGCAGGTTCGGAATAAACTGATCGGAACCGTGACCGTGACACCTTCCGATGTGAGGCAATATTACAACCGGATTCCTCAGGATAGTTTGCCGTTTATCAGCACCACGGTTGAAACCCAGATTATTACAATGGAGCCACAAATTGCCTTGTCTCAGATAGATGAGGTCAAAGCAAAATTGAGGGAACTTTCCGACCGGGTTTCGAGTGGAGATGCCCAGTTTTCGGCATTGGCACGTGTTTGGTCGCAGGATAAAGCAACCGCCAACAAAGGAGGAGAGTTGGGTTTCACAGGAAAAGGGAGCCTGGTGCCTGAGTTTGCTGCTGCTGCTTTCGAATTGAACGATCCGAACAAAGTTTCCCGTATTGTAGAAACCGAATACGGATTTCACATTATTCAGTTGATTGAAAAACGGGGTGACCGTATCAATGTGCGGCATATACTGATGAAACCGGAAGCAACCATAGAGGAGATGTCGGCAGCCAGTATGAAATTGGATTCTATCAGAAATGATATCCTGGCCGGAAAATTTTCTTTTGAAGAAGCGGCTCCTTATGTTTCTTCCGATAAAGATACGCGTAATAATAACGGCTTAATGGTAAATTCCAATAACGAATCTCATTCGGGAAGAACAGGTACTTCCCAGTTTGAAATGGGTGAATTGCCGGGAGATGTTGCTAAAGTTGTAGATAAAATGGCCGTGGGAGAAATTTCCAAACCTTTTACATTTATCAATAGTAAAGGACGGGAAGTGGTAGCCGTTGTGAAATTGAAGTCACGGACTCCCGGTCATAAAGCGAATATAGCTGATGATTATCAATCCCTGAAAATGATGGTTGAAAATCAAAAGTCTGAAGAAATTCTCAATAAGTGGTTGACGAAAAAAATAAAGGAAACTTATATCCGGATTGATCCCGCATGGCAGAATTGTGATTTTCAACTCAGTGGCTGGGTTAAAAGAGATTGATTTTCCGGAAAAAAATGGGCCGGGGATTTAGACATAAGATATCAGGCAGGCGAAATGAATCTTTGACAGGTTTGTTTTGCCTGTTTTTTCTGGTTTTCATCTCATGGGGACTGGCTCAGGATACGACCAGGAAAGGCCGGACAGAGACTAAAATGATTCATATAGAACATGACGATATGATGCAATTCCGGAAAGAAATCAATCCGGATGCCTATGTGTTAAAAGGAAATGTCAGTATCCGTCACGATAGTACGTATATGTATTGTGACAGCGCTTACGTCTTCGATAAAACCAATTCGTTTGAAGCTTTCGATAATGTCCGGATTGAGCAGGGGGATACGCTTTTTATTTATGGCGATTATTTATACTACGATGGAAATATTTCCCTGGCAAAATTACGTTACAATGTCCGTATGGAAAACAAGGGTGTTACTTTGTTTACCGATAGCTTCAATTTTGACCGGATTAAAAACATCGGTTATTTCTTTGAAGGCGGTGTAATTATAGATTCTCTCAATGAACTTTCATCTGTTTACGGGCAATATTCCCCGGATACGAAAATAGCTAATTTCCGGAGAGATGTGAAACTCAATAATCCTAATTTTGTCCTGACTTCCGATACATTGGAATATAATACTCTAACTAAAGTAGCAACAATACTCGGTCCTTCTGTTATAGAATCGGACAGTGGAACAATTCATTCTACAAGAGGCTGGTATAATACCAATACTGAAGAGTCGATGCTCTATGATCGTTCATTGATTGTCAGCCGGGATAAAAACAAGACGATTACGGCGGATTCCATGTCCTATAACCGGTTGACCGGTTATGGTGAGGCATTCCGGAATATGGTCATTAACGATACCTTGAATAAAATTATCCTGACAGGGAATTACGGGTATTTCAACGATATCTCGGATTTTGCATTTGCTGCCGATTCCGCCCGGTTCATAGAATACTCCCAGGGTGACTCTTTGTTTGTGCATGCAGATACTTTCCGGATGCGTACAATTGATGAAAAATTCAGGGAAATCAAAGCTTATTATGGCGTTCGCATCTACCGTACCGATCTTCAGGGTGTTTGCGATTCCATGCAGTTTAATACCAAAGATTCGTTGTTGTATCTCTATAAGGAACCGATTTTGTGGAATACTAATTACCAGATGAATGGAGATACCATCGTCTTGTATTTCAATGACAGTACGATCGAAAAAGTACATGTGATCAACTATGCTTTTGCCATTGAAAAACTGGATTCGACTTATTATAACCAAATGAAAGGCCGGGATCTGATTGCTTTTTTTGAAGGAGGGGAAATGACTCAGGTGGATGTAAGCGGAAATGCCGAAACTATTTATTATCCTGTTGATAAGGGCGCTTTTGTAGGAAGAAATAAAACCGAAAGTAGTTTTTTTTCTATTCGTGTGAAGAACAGGAAACCTTATAGGATAAAGACCTGGCCTGCTTCCAATGGAGTCACTATGCCTTTACCGGACCTGTCTCCGGAAGACAAATTCCTGAAAGATTTCGTCGATTTTGATTATTTACGTCCCAAAGATAAAGACGATATCTTTGTCAAAAAGACCAGAAAAGCAGAAGATGTAACACCTGTGCGAAAAATGCGACATTTGCAATGAAAATTATTTGCAGGGAATGTTTTTTTGATGTAATTTTGATGTGTTAAAAATAAATAGAGGACGCTGTAAAGTATTAAAAACCAATAAATTGCATTTTATGAAAGCCTACAAAAACTTCCGGCAGCACCTGCAAAACGAGCTCGCAGATATTCAGTCTTCCGGATTGTATAAAAATGAACGTATTATTGTTTCTCCACAGGATGCAAAAATTAAAGTCAGCACAGGAAAAGAAGTCCTGAATTTTTGTGCCAATAATTATCTGGGACTTTCCGATAATCCGGAACTGATTGCCGCAGCAAAAGACGCTATGGATTC
>JAITTA010000051.1 GCA_031287395.1 Dysgonamonadaceae bacterium
ATTATTATCATAATATGCACTGGAACCATTGTCTTCCCGGAAATCCATTGCTGTATAATCAGTCAACTCATAATCCAGGCTGATAATAGCTTTTGTCCCTATGATACCGGCAATACCGGCTGTCCAACGATGAGGGGTTTGCAATTTATAATCAAAAACGCCATACGGATCTTCACTAGGAGCCGATGCTTCCGTTTTTTCAATGCCATCGTCTAAGGTAATTTCGGAATAGATGTCTCCCCAGAAACTGCGGCTCATATTATACCATGTCGGGGAATGATAAGACAATCCGACCCTCAAAGCATCAACAGGTCTGAAAATAGCCCCTAATGAAACCCCATAACCCGAACCGTTTTCCGTTAAACTGTTTTTCAGATCAAATCCGTCTGTGGTATTTCCAAAAAATTCAGAATAGAGAGACGAAACCGAATAATGCAGATCCGTCAGAGAAAATGTAACTCCCAAGTACAGTTTTTCGGAAAAATTAGTACCCAAAGTAAAATCATACGTTTCGACAGCACCCCTTTCCGTCACACTCAATTCCGGATCAACCGTTTCATTATCAAATAGATAAGACTGATACCCACCCGTTACCGGCGTGATAACATTGCCGTTAAAACCCAGAATATCAATCCAGGGAGCTCCACTATTTCTGTAAGGATCAAACCCTTGACGGGTTTGCAACTCATCTATGGTATAACCCGACATCGTAGCATCTTTAGCGATCCATCGTGACAGGGACGATTGCATTCCTTTTCCGTAAGAAGAATAATTCCGGTCAAAATTTTTAAGACGGTTATAAGCAAACCCGAAATTAATACTTGAAACCGTTTCGTCACCCATAGGGAAATAACCTACGTAAGCAATATTATCAAAATTAAATTTGAAGCGACGATCGGAATCAATAGATCCATTCCAATCCGTTTTAATATTAGCTGAAGAAAAATTCAGAGTAGTCAATACTTCGGAAGAACGATACACTCCTATTCCGGCCGGGTTAATTGCAACGCTTGTAATATCACCACCCAGGGAACCAAAGGCGCCGGCCATGCCTATACCTCTGGCCGATCCGTATAAATCGGTTTTAGAATTCATGTGAGCATCCATTTCTCCTTGTCCGTAGACCAAGACAGATGCAAAAGAAACCATTACGAAAATTAATAAAATTCGTTTCATATCAGTCATGTTTTTATTATTCTACTTTTATAATTTATCTTCGACCACCTGCAGAACGGCTGCTTCCACCACTGCTGCTACTGCCACCTCCTGAAGAAGAACGGCTACTACCGCTACTATAACTTCCACTGTTGGAAGAAGATGAGCCGGAAGAAGAATAAGAACTACGACTACTGCTATTACTACTATTAGTACTACTGCTGCCGGAAGATGATCTTGAGTAATCTCCTCCGGAATAATTTGAAGAATTAGTACTCCGGCTACGAGTTGAAGAACCCTGGTTATTATAACTGTTATTATATGAACCTTCGGTTTGATCTGTACTTACACGAGTTCTGGATCTTGAGGTGGTAGTAGAATTGACAGGAGCAGTTCCCTGAGTCGCATTATCCGGGCTTCTGCGGACAGTCCGTATTCTTGTTGAAGAACCAGACTCAGTCGTAGGATATGCATCTGAAGAAGAAATCCTGCTTCGCGTACGTACCGATGTTCCGGAAGCATTGCCATCGACAGATGTCCGCCCACCGGCTGTCGCTCCCCTCACTCTGCTTGATCCGGAAGAATATCCGTCACTATTTCTGAGGTTCGATTGATTTCGTCCGGGACTATATGCTCCACCTGAATTGTTCCGGCCTCCGGCACCACGACCTGTGTGGGAGTAGTAACCTCCTGACGAACGGCCATAATAATAACCGCCGCCGCCATAATAACCACCGCCCCAATAAGGACCGTACCAACCGCTATACCACGGGCTATACCAGGAACTATACCATGGACTGTACCATCCCGAATACCACGGACTATGCCAACTGTAATGCCACGGGCTGTACCATCCGTAATAACGCGGGCCATACCAACCGGCATAATAACCAAAACCGCCATACCAATAAGGATCCCATCCGTAACCCCAGTAATTGATATTTACATCCTGAGTCTCTTCCGAAAAATCAAGAATATAATTACCGTTTTTATCATAACGTATATTTACATTCTCAGCACCTACTACTGTTATTTTAGAAGGGTCATGGAACTTAACAATCCGTTCCGTATATTGACCGTCAACGTAAGGAATGTTGTCTTCATCAATAATAATCTGTTCTTCATAAACGAGCGTATCATTGACAAACCGGCGATTGTATTCGTCCACATCCCGGTTGCCGGCAACGGTACCACTGACAGTAACAACCCGAGGAGGTTGTTCTGCCGCTGTTTTCACTTCTTTTTCTTTTATTTCTTTCTTTTTATCTTTGGAAGAAGCATAGATGTCGTCATCGAAATCATTCGACTGGGCAACTACAGTGAATGCACACAAAAGCATCACTAACAAAGAATACCACTTAATTGTTTTCATAGCACATATCTCCTATTCTTATACTTTCAACTAAACCGTTTAACTCTCATTATTTTGACTCAAAAATCGCCCGAAAGTTTAATTTCCAAGCGCTTTTCCATATACAAAAATACAAAAAAAAGCAAAGGTTGCAAATATTGGCTGTTTTTTTAACTTATTTTCTTATTTTTGCGACCTAATTAGATTTAAATAACTTTAATATGTGGAAATTTTTCTGGTGTATTCTTCTGTTTTCATCCGTACAATTATCATTTGCACAGTCGTCCGAAAATACAGATCAAAATAAAAATACACTTTCAAAAATTAAGTCGGCCTTTAATTGCAGCGACATTTTCAAACTTTCCGGTTACGGACAGGCCCTCTATCAGTTATCTGATAATACGGAAATAAACAATCTGATGAAAATCAACCGGATCATCTTGTTTGCAATAGGGAATATAAACCCCGAACTAAGTTATATGATTATGTATGATTTTGGGCCCAAAGCGGGATTGCACGAATATTACGGAGAATATACCCCTTTAATGGCCCTCAGTATCCGTTTCGGTCAATACAAAATCCCGTTTACCCTCGAAAATCCAATGTCTCCGACCCGTTGGGAAGGAATCTACGGTTCTCTTTCGGTAAATGCTCTCGCAGGAATATCTACGGATATCATTGGAGCTAAAGCCGGACGGGACATGGGTTTACAACTCTCCGGGAAACTTCTGCAACAAAAAGATTTTTACCTGATTGAGTACGCTGCGGGATTATTTAACGGGACTGGTGTAAATACCCCGGAAAACAATAATCACAAGGATTTTGCGGGAACAGTCGTCTATCAACCGGTCAAAGGATTAAAACTGGCAGGAACGGTTTATTCCGGAAAAGCTCCTTACATCATGGATGGAGACGACAAAATAAAAAACCATGTACGGGACCGTTGGTCGGTAGGAGGAGAATTTTCCAACCCATACTGGTATGCCCGTTCGGAATACCTTCACGGAAATGACGGAGGGATTGACAGGAACGGATTTTATGCCGTGGGGATGTGGAAACCAATACCGGAAAAACTGGAAATCTTCGGAAAATACGATTATTATAATCCCGACAAAGATGGAATGTCGGACCCTATTTACGAACATACGGGAGGACTTAATTATTATTTCGGCTTCTTATCCAGAATTCAGTTAAACTATATTCATACGAAAACAGGCAGCGAGGTCAACAATACATTTGCGATACAATTACAGTTATTTTTCTAGAATACGTCATGACAAATACAGCAAACAAAAAAAATATTCGCATTTCCGTATCGGTAATCAATGATTTGGTTACGGACCAACGGGTACATAAAGTCTGCTGTTCACTTCAGAATGCCGGCTATGAAGTATCGCTTACCGGAAGAAAATTAAGGAAAAGCCCTGCAATACAAAGAGAATACAAAACCCACCGGATGCATCTTGTCTTTAACCATTCTTTCCTCTTTTATGCCGAATTCAATATCCGGTTATTCTTCCGGTTATTGTTCGGTAAAACGGATATTTTGTTGTCCAATGATACGGATACATTGATCGCAAACTATCTCGTATCCAGAATCCGCCGGAAACCATTGATTTTCGATGCTCACGAAATGTTTCCGGAAATGCCGGAAGTCATCGGACGAAAGTATATAAAACGTTTCTGGACTGCTATAGAAAACCGGATTTTCCCCAAGTTAAAGCATTGTTATACCGTCTGCCAATCGATCGCCGATATCTATAATCAAAGGTACGGAATCAACATGAAAGTAATAAGGAATATCCCGTTTGCCGATAATACCTGTAAAAACCGGGAATATCATAAAAAAGACATTTTCCCGGAATTTAACAACCGGCAAATTCTGCTTTATCAAGGGGCCGTCAACCTCGGTCGCGGAATCGAATGGATTATCGATACGATGCCGTTACTGGATGGATACGTATTTTATATTGCAGGGGATGGAGATAAAATGCAGGACATTCAAGACTATGTAAAAAAAGCCGGAATGTCGGACAGGGTCAAATTTCTCGGACGCATTCCTTTTGAACAGTTATCCGCTTACACAGCCTGTGCAGATATCGGAATCAGCCTGTTAAAGAACATGGGATTAAACTATTTTTATTCACTTCCTAACCGGATTTTTGATTTTATTCGAAAAAATATTCCTATATTAGCAACCGATTTCCCCGAAATCAGGAAAATTATCGCTCATTACGGTGTTGGGGAATTAGTTGATGATTATGATCCGTACCATCTGGCTACAACAATACGGGATATGACTGCCAGGGTAAAAAATTGGGATGGTTTTGCAAAAGCAAATGCAGAGCTTACGTGGGAAAATGAAGTGAATACACTACTGAAAATTGTGGCTGACGCAGCCTCGAAGAACTAAACATGAAGAAATACCTGAATATTGTGTCTTTCAATATTCCTTTTCCGGCAAGTTATGGGGGTGTAATTGATGTTTTTTATAAATTGAAAGCCCTTCATGAATGCGGAGTAAAGATTATTTTACATACGTTCGAATACGGACGGGCACCTGCCGACGAACTAAACAAATATTGTGAAGAAGTACACTACTATCAAAGAAGAATCGGATTCAATTCCCAACTGACAAAACTCCCTTACATTGTTAATAGCAGAAGAACTAAAAAACTCCTGGTCAATTTATTAAAGAACGACTATCCGATTCTTTTTGAGGGACTTCACACCTGCTGTTATCTGGATCATCCGAAACTTCAGGATCGCCTGAAAATGGTCAGGGCGCACAACATCGAGCACATTTATTACAAAGGGCTTTCTCGAAACTCGGATACATTGCCCAAGAAGCTTTATATGTTCATTGAATCCGGACGCTTGAAA
>JAITTA010000087.1 GCA_031287395.1 Dysgonamonadaceae bacterium
AATACCCAGGCGAACCAAACGGTCCGCATCACGGATGTGACCGGTTCGCTGAAGGGAACTTACAAAACCGGGGAAGGCACAACAACAATCGACCTGACCGGCTATGCCAAAGGCACGTATATGCTGCAATACAACGGCAAAACGTTCAAAGTCATCAGGAAATGAGAAATTAAAAATTAAAAATTAAAAATGGGCTTCGCACAAAACATTCATCGTGCGAATCCCATTTTTAATTTTAAAAGTATTAACTTTGTAAAAGTTTTAGAGGTATATATATGCAAATTCAAATCATTAACGGGCCAAATCTCAATCTTTTAGGTACTCGGGAACCTGAAATTTACGGAATCTCTTCTTTTGAAGAATATCTCAAAAAGTTAAGTAATTGCTATCCGAAAATTACATTTTCTTATTTTCAATCGAATATTGAAGGGGAAATTATCAATAAAATACACGAAGTTGGATTTGTTTTTGATGGAATCATTCTGAACGCAGGAGCCTATACACACACTTCCGTTGCCATTCATGATGCTATCAAGGCCATTACCGCTCCGGTAATCGAAGTACACATTTCCAATATACATGCCAGAGAACCATTCAGACACCAGTCTTTACTCGCAGCGGCCTGTAGAGGAGTTATAGCCGGTTTCGGAATGGATTCATACGGATTAGCCGTAGAAGCTTTTTCAATGAAAAAGTGAAAGAAGTAAAAAAAATGAAGAATGAAGAATTGTTAATTTATGTTAAAACATACCAAAATAGTAGCAACCATATCCGACAAACGTTGCGACATACCCTTCCTTTCCAGTTTGTTTGAAGAAGGGATGAATGTTGTCCGGATGAATTCAGCCCACCTCGATAAAGAAGGCTTTGACCATATTATCAATAATGTACGCCAGGTTTCCAACCGGATTGGGATACTGATGGACACGAAAGGTCCTGAAGTCCGCACGACTATATCCGAAGATTCCATTTCTTTTCTGGCAGGAGAAACATCCGTCATTCAAGGCGATCCGGAGGGTATCACTACCAAAGATTGCATATGCGTCAATTACAGGGGGTTTGCCGGTGAAATCAAACTGGGAGACATGATTTTGATTGATGACGGGGAACTGGAATTAAAAGTTATCGGGAAAAAAAATGATCTCCTGACGGTAGAGGTTTTAAACGATGCTTCTTTAGGTAGCCGCAAAAGTGTGAATGTACCCGGAGTACGGATCAATTTACCTTCTCTGACCGAAAAAGATATCCGGAATATCAAATATGCGATTGAAATGGAGATTGATTTCATCGCTCATTCATTTGTCCGTTCCAGACAAGATGTGTTGGATATCCAACGGATACTGGACGAACACCACAGTCCCATAAAAATAATTGCTAAAATAGAGAACCAGGAAGGAGTCGATAATATCGACGAAATACTGGAAGTGGCTTACGGTATCATGGTAGCCCGCGGGGATCTTGGAATCGAAGTCCCCCAGGAAAAAATTCCGGGTTTACAACGAATCTTAATTCGTAAATGCGTAGCCGCAAAGAAACCGGTTATTGTGGCAACCCAGATGTTACATTCGATGATCAATAATCCGCGTCCGACACGGGCCGAGGTAACCGATATAGCCAATGCTATTTATTACCGGACAGATGCACTGATGTTAAGCGGAGAAACCGCTTACGGAAAATACCCGGTTGAAGCGGTACGCACCATGACCCGAGTAGCAAGCGAAGCCGAAAAAACCAAGCTAACCGAAAATGATATCCGGGTTCCTATGCCGAACGACGACCTGGACGTCACCTCATTCCTGGCAAAACAAGCGGTTAAAACTTCTTCCAAATTACATGTCAAAGCGATTGTAACCGATAGTTTTAGCGGCAGAACGGCCCGTTACCTGGCGGCATTCCGGGGAAAATCGCCCGTTTTTGCAATTTGCTACAGGGAACGGACTACACGCGAACTCGCACTCTCCTATGGAGTTTGGGCCGAATACCAGGAAGAAAAATCCAATACGAAAGAATATTTTCTGAAAGCTCTTGGAAAATTGCTGAAAAAAGGAATGATTAACAGGAATGATATGGTCGCTTATTTAAGCGGCAGCTTCGGAGAAGGAGGAGGTACCTCATTCCTTGAAATCAATATTGCAGGGAAAATACTGGATGGAAGCAAACATTTTTCGCCTCCCGCATTCAAATGAATCTGGAAGAATACATATTGAGTCATATCGACGAAGAAAGTGAACAATTAACGCGTCTGAACAGAAATGCTCACGTGAACCTACTCCGTCCGCGGATGCTCTCCGGACATCTGCAGGGCCGTATGCTCAAAATGTTTTGCCGGATGATCTCGCCGAAACGAATTCTCGAAATAGGGACTTATACCGGATATGCCACCCTCTGCCTGGCCGAAGCTTTACCGGAAGATGGTATGATTCATACCATCGAAATCAACGACGAAATGGAAGATTTCATTCTGAAACAATTCAACCAATCTCCGGACAACAGTAAAATCCGCCTGCATATCGGCGATGCCTTGGAAATAATCCCATCCATCAATGAAACCTTCGACCTCGTTTTTATCGATGCCGACAAGCGGGATTACAGCGCTTATTACGATACAATATTCGATAAAGTCCGTCCGGGCGGCCTGATCATCGCAGACAATACTCTTTGGGACGGAAAGGTCGTGGAAGAAATTGTACAAAACGACAAACAAACTCTGGGCATCCTGGAGTTCAACGATAAAATAAAAGCCGACACCCGGGTGGAAAAAGTGATTATTCCCATACGCGACGGCTTGACTTTGATTTATAAGAATTATGGAAAGTAAAAGGTTACAAAAAATAGAGCGATTGGTACAGAAAGACCTGGGAGAAATATTTCTGTCTCAAACAAGATCTATGCCGGGAATTCTGATTTCCGTAACAAAGGTTCGGGTAAGCCCGGATCTGGGGTTGGCAAAAGCATATTTAAGCGTATTTCCTTCCGAAAAGGGAAAAGAAATACTGGACGCTATCAATCAAAACAAAAAAGCGGTCCGGTTCGAACTGGGACAATTGGAAAAAAATCAACTCCGGAAAATTCCCGAATTGAACTTTTTCCTGGATGATTCTCTGGATTACCTGGAAAATATCAATAATCTTTTGAAAAAAACAAAAGACTCTTGAATCTGTCTCTGTATATAGCCGGACGGTATCTTTTCTCAAAAAAGTCGCACAATGCCGTAAATGTCATCTCTATGGTGTCCATATGCGGAGTATGTGTAGCAACAGTTGCCCTGGTCTGTACGATGTCTGTTTTCGGCGGATTTCAGAGCCTCGTGTCCGGCATGTTCTCAAAATTCGATCCCGAACTGAAAATCACGGTAAAAGAAGGAAAAACATTTGATCCTCACACGGAAGAAATAAAGAAAATCAGAGATTCAGAGGATATTGCTGTTTTCACTGAGGTACTGGAAGATAATGTTCTTCTCAAATATCGCGGAAGACAAGCTCCTGCCGTTTTAAAAGGGGTTTCCGAAAATTTTTCGCAACTGACCGAAATCGACAGCATCCTGTTCGACGGAGAATTCAAATTACAGGATGAACTGAATTATTTCGGGACTATCGGTATCGATCTGGCTATGAGAGTTGGAATCGGAGCCGGATTCGCCTACCCTCTGGAAGTTTATGCCGTAAAAAGGAAAGAAAAAGTAAATCCGGCGAATCCGGCATCCGCTTTCTCTACAGACTATGTTTACATCACGGGAGTTTTCAGAACAAACCAGGAAATATACGACAAGCAGGTACTTATTGTTCCTATCAGGATGACACGTGAGTTATTCGATTATGAATCCGGTGTTAGTTCTATTGAACTCAAAGTAAAAAACGAAAAGAAAATCTCCCGGATACAATCCGGCATTCAAAACATCCTGGGAGACCGGTATAAAGTTCAAAACCGCTATCAACAACAAGAAAACACATTCAAAATGATGGAAATTGAAAAATGGGTCACTTTCCTGATTCTGGCTTTTATTTGCATCATTGCGGTTTTCAATGTGGTTAGTTCACTCTCTATGCTAATCGTCGAGAAAAAGGAAGATATCTTCATTCTCCGAAATATGGGGGCAGACAATAAACTGATTTCCAGAATCTTTTTAATCGAAGGCTGGATGATTTCCATTATCGGAGCTACCGCCGGCATTATCCTGGGATTGTTCCTGTGTTTTTTGCAACAAAAATCAGGCTTGATTAAGTTAGGGGGCACTGCTGGGGTTGCTGTCGTAGATGCTTATCCTGTTGTCGTATCTTTCACCGATGTCTGCCTTATTTTCTTGACGGTACTAACAATTGGCCTGCTTGCAGCACTGTATCCATCGCGGTATTTATCAAACCGGTGGCTGAAAGAATAAAATCAACATAAATTTTCAGAATTATGGAAAATGAATTCATGGCATTGGAAGAAAAAATTGTTAAAATGCTCAAAACGGTATATGACCCGGAAATACCGGTCAATATCTACGATTTAGGATTAATATATGGTGTGGATGTCGATGACGAACAAAATGTGAAAATTACGATGACCTTGACGGCCCCAGGATGTCCTGCTGCCGATTTCATCATGGAAGATGTCCAAATGAAGGTCGAATCGGTAGAAGGGGTCAAAAGCGTGGAAGTCAATTTGGTTTTCGAACCGATGTGGCACAAAGACCTGATGAGCGAAGAAGCCAAATTGGAATTGGGATTCCTGTAGGGGCAAACTTTACGTTCGCCCGAATATGAATTGATGTTCGCCCGAACGCGAATGACGAATAAATATTAAAAAAATGAAGAAAGTTTATTTTGCCTCCGATATGCATCTCGGATCCGATGTTTTTGAAGACCCGAAAATAGTCGAAAAACGTTTTGTCCATTGGCTCGACAGCATAAAAAACGATGCTCAGGCCTTGTACCTGCTGGGTGATATTTTTGATTTCTGGTACGAATACAAATACGTTATTCCCAGAGGATTCACCCGTTTTCTAGGCAAAATATCCGAAATGACCGATGCCGGAATAGAAATTCATTTTTTCACAGGAAATCACGATATCTGGATGTACGATTATCTCCCCCAGGAAACAGGAGTCATTGTTCATAAAAAACCTCTTGTCGAAACAATAAACGGAAAATGTTTCTATCTGGCTCATGGCGACGGACTGGGAGATCATTCGCGCCCTTTCAAGCTGGCACGATGGTTATTTCACAATAAAATATGCCAGAAGCTATTCGGGTCCATTCATCCGAGGTGGAGCTTCCGGTTTGCTCATGCCTGGTCGAAACACAGCCGGAAGACCGGACTGGCTAATCCTGCAGGATATTTCGGAGAAGAAAAAGAATCCCTGGTCTTATACGCCAAGCAATATATACAACAACATCCCGAAACGGATTACCTGATCTTCGGACACCGGCATATCTTATTAGACCTGATGCTATCACATCAAAGTCATATGTTGATTATCGGCGACTGGCTACAATATTTTTCATACGCAGTCTTCGACGGGAAAGAACTTTTTCTGGAACAATTCGAGGAACGACCACAACCCTAAGAAACAAATACACAGATTGTAGAAGAGTTCTACCCAGAACAAACGCACGAAATTATTAACGAAGTCATTCCGACTTTTCACTTTGTTTACGAAGCGAAAAAAATGTCATCCCAAATGGAAGTACGAATTCTGAGATAATCAAGGGGAATGCATGTCGATTTCGACTATAAATATATCAAAAATAGTATTACCTTTGTAAGCGCAGACGTATCACTAGTGGTAAAATAACGTAGAACGATGTTGTAAAAATGATAAAACCCTTTCCCCACTACCAGCAACTCGATGCCATGGATTGCGGCCCGACTTGCCTTCGTATGATTGCAAAACATTATGGCCGGAGTTATTCTCTGCAAACTTTGCGGGAAAAAAGTTTTATTACCAGGGAAGGAGTTTCTATGCTGGGCATTTCGGATGCCGCCGAAAGTATCGGTTTCCGTACCACCGGAGTGAAAATTACTTTCGACCAGTTGGCCGACGACGTCCCGTTGCCTTGTATCCTGCACTGGAACCAGAACCATTTCGTGGTTTGTTATGATATCCGAAAAAAACGGCATCCTTTCCGGAAAGGAGAAACGGATTATGTGATTCAAATCTCCGATCCGGGAAAAGGCAAGTACCCGATTGATAAGGAGGGTTTCCTCAAATGCTGGATCAGTACCAAATCGAACGGGAAAGACTGCGGTACAGCCCTGGCGCTCAGCCCCACGCCGGAATTTTACGACTACGAAGACGATAAGGAAAAACAGGAAAAAAACATCAACTATTTTTTCCGGTATCTTCTTCCCTATAAATCGCAGTTATTTCAATTAGTTGTCGGCATGCTGATCGGGAGCGTCTTTTCCATGATCCTGCCTTTTCTTACTCAGGCCGTTGTGGACCAGGGGATCGGGAACAACAACCTGAACTTCATCACGATGGTATTGATTGCTCAACTGGTATTCTCCATTACTCAAATGGGAGTCGGATTTATCCAGAGCTGGTTGACCCTTCACATGAATACCCGGATCAGCATCACGCTGATATCCGATTTCCTGTCGAAACTGATGAAATTACCGATCCGTTTCTTCGATGCCAAAAACATCGGAGACATCCTGCAACGTATCGGCGACCACGGACGAATCCAATCGTTCATGACCGGTACGACCCTTTCAACCTTGTTTTCATTCTTTAACTTCTTTGTATTTGCCTTTATTTTAGCCTATTACAATTTGCTGATACTGTGCGTATTCCTGACCGGAAATGCCTTGTACACGGCCTGGATACTCTTTTTCATGCGCTACCGGCGAAAACTGGACAATAGCCGGTTTGCACAGTCGTCTGTAAACCAGAGTAATATGGTTCAAATGATTACGGGTATGCAGGAAATCAAACTCAATAATTGCGAGAAGCAACAACGGTGGAAATGGGAATCCATCCAGGTAAAACTTTTCAAAATCAGCATCAAAGGGACTGCTTTGGGACAATACCAGCAGGTCGGTTCCCTGTTCTTCAGCCAAACAACCTCCTTGTTCATCTCTTACCTTTCTGCTAAAGCAGTCGTGGACGGAAGTATTACTCTGGGGATGATGATGTCCATCAGTTATATCATCGGCCAACTTTCCGGTCCTATCGGTCAGGTTATCGGCTTTGCTCAGTCGTTGCAGGACGCTAAAATCAGCCTCGAACGATTGAATGAAATCCACAACAAGGAAGACGAAGAGCAAACCGTCGGAAACAAGCAAAACGAATTACCCAGAAATAAGACCGTCCGGACGGAAGATCTGTGTTTCAGTTACGATGGAGCTGAACGGGATTATGTCCTGGAGAACTTGAACCTGAAAATCCCGGAAAACAAAATAACTGCTATCGTAGGCGCCAGCGGTAGCGGGAAAACAACGATCATCAAACTCCTGCTGGGTTTCTATCCGCCAATAAAAGGAAAAATCACCGTCGGTGGAATCCCGCTCGATGAAATCAATCCTCACCTTTGGCGACGGAAAACCGGAGCCGTGTTGCAGGACGGATTTATCTTTTCAGATACCATCGCCAACAACATTGCCGTAGGCGAGGAAGATATCGATAAGCAACGCTTGCTTCATGCCGTGGAAACAGCTAATGTCAAGGAATTTATCGAATCCCTGCCGTTGAAATACAATTCCAAAATCGGAATGGAAGGCAACGGCATCAGTCAGGGACAACGTCAACGCTTATTGATTGCCCGCGCCGTGTACAAAAACCCCGAATTCCTTTTCCTCGACGAAGCTACCAACGCCCTGGACGCCAACAACGAACGAGCCATCCTCGACAATTTAACCCGGTTTTATAAAGGCAAAACGGTCGTCATTGTCGCACACCGGTTAAGTACGGTTCAGAACGCAGACAATATTATTGTCCTTGAAAAAGGAAAAGTAATAGAAGAAGGAACTCACAAAGAGTTGACGGAGATAAAAGGAGCATACTATAAACTGGTGAAGAATCAGTTGGAATTGGGAAGCTAAACATTGAAAATTAAGAAAAAACGTTTGACGTCAGTCGATTCAATATGGAGGAAGAAAAAATCATCGAACTACGCAGTGAGGACTTTCAGGAAGTTTTGGGATCCGTACCCCCTTTCATCCTGCGCTGGGGTATCTGTATCGTCGGTATTATTTGCGCCGTTTTATTGACCGGAAGCGCTGTCTTCAAATATCCCGATACCATCAGTGCCGTTGTAACGCTTACCGGAACTACACCTTCGGCCGGGATTGTAGCCAGGAGTTCGGGAAAAATCCTGAAAATTTACGTCAAGGATAACCAGCAAGTGCAGGCCGGAGACTACCTGGCACTCATTGAAAACCCGGCGGAGGTATCGGATGTCCTTTTCCTGAAAAACTACCTGAAACAACAGAATCAATACCCGGATTCCATCTCCTTATCATCGTTACCTCCGAAGCAAATGAAACTGGGTAGCCTGCAATCACTTTATGCGTCGTATTACATGACCTTATCCGATTATATTCAGTTCAATCACTTGAATTATTATTTAAAGAAAATCGAATACATGAAGGATCGAATCCGGAGAAACGAGGATTATTACGAGCAGGTATTACGTCAGAAAAATTTGATCGGAGAACAGTTGAAACTGACCCGTATACAATTTACCCGGGATTCGACCCTGAACCGGAAAGGAATTTTATCGCAGGAAGAATTCGAACGCTCCCGGAACCAATACCTCCAAGGACTTCTGTCGCTGGAAAATATTTTGTCGACACTCGCCAACCTGCAAATCCAGATAGCCCAGATGCAGGAAGCCCTGCTGGATACGGAATACCAATACGAGGACAAGAAACGGACGTTGGAAACGCAACTCAAATCCCAAATGACGCAATTACAAACCGAAATACAAACCTGGGAGATGAATTATGTCCTCTCCTCCCCCATTTCCGGAGAAATCACTTTTACAAACTACTGGACCGAGAATCAAAATGTGACGGCAGGAGAGAATATATTCCATGTCATCCCTTCGGAAAATACAACGTTAACCGGAAAGGCCTTGCTGCCTACGGAGCGTTCCGGAAAAGTAGCGGTAGGCCAGAAAGTGAATATTCACTTCAATAATTTCCCCGACAACGAGTTCGGAATGGTTCGAGGAACGGTTCAAAATATTTCGCTGGTTCCTTCAAAAGGGAATAATACCAACAACTATGTGATCGAAATCGGATTACCCGAAGGTCTGAAAACAACCTACAACAAAGAGTTGCCTTTCCTGCATGAAATGGAGGGACAAGCCGATATTATTACCGAAGATTTATCCGTGTTAGAGCGTTTCTTCCTGCCGCTGAAAAGAATATTGAAAGAACATGTAGAACAATGATGGAGATTCTTTTCAAAAAGTTTATTACAAAGGATTGATATGAATGTTAACAGATTTACTATTTCAATACGATTCCGGGAAAATTCCACTTTTCATTGACATCATTTTTACAAAATATATTGTAAATTTATAAACATTTTATCTAAATTTGTAGCCAAATTGGATATCTTTTTAGAAGCGTTTAACATGAATTTACCACAAAGTATAGATCAATTTGGTGAGTTGTATTCCTCTTATTTTCAACTCTTGTATAATTATGCGGTAACGATTACCAACGATCCGATGGAATCCGAAGACATTGTCGGCGAAGTCTTCCTGAAATTATACGAAGAACGGGAAAACATCTCAATCAAAACATCCTTAAAATCATATCTCTTTAAAAGCACGTACAATGAGTGTATTAATACACTAAAACACCGAAAGGTCCACGAAAAATACGAAGATTACCTGAATCATTTGGAATGGTTGAATAGAGAAGAAACAAGCTACCCGTTGTCGAGCCTGATAGACACCGAAATTACGGAAACCTTGCAGAAGGCTATTGAAAAACTCCCTCAACAATGTCGTACTATATTTATATTAAGCAGAAACGAGCATTTGACACACTCGGAAATAGCCCGGGAATTGGGGGTCAGCATCAATACGGTTCACATGCAAATCCGGAGGGCACTGGAAAAACTCCGGATAGAATTAAAGGATTTTCTTTCATTTTTATTATTTTATTTTTAATTTTTTTTTCATACTTGTTATCATATCATTCCACTTTGTTGTCTTATAACATATAAAAACAACATCATGGATGAAAAACACAACGAAATAAACGAGTTAATAATATCTTGTCTCGAACAAAAAGCCGATAAGGAAACGTATGACAGGGTAGAACAATGGGCCAGGCAATCACCTCAAAATGAGAGGTATTACCGGGAAATGCAGGAAGTATTCATGGCGTCCCATTTGTTGGACTCTATCGATAACATCCAACAGGAAAGAGTCTGGAAACAACTGCTGGAAAAAATTAAAATTCGCCGGAAAATCACCTCCAGACTCCGGAGAATAACAAGATGGGCGGCGGCAGCGGCTTTTGTAGTACTTGCTTATTTCACCGGTTCCCTGCTTTCGGATTACATGGGTTCTTCCGGCCAACATACCACAGCATCTACCTTTGATAAACAATTGTTTGTCGTATTGAACGACGGAAGCAAAATATGGCTGAACAAGGATACTCGACTTACTTATCCCAAAGATTACGGAAAAAAGCAACGCGAGGTGTACTTAACAGGAGAAGCTT
>JAITTA010000112.1 GCA_031287395.1 Dysgonamonadaceae bacterium
CTCCGGGTAAATGCCAGACATTCCCATATTTTTTTTCCGTAACCACAGTAGGACGTTTTTTCACCGAGGATGCCAACATTTTTAAATTCTTGTACGACTGTTCCGTTACAGTGAATAAAGAATCGGCTAACATTTCCTTTCCAAACAGCAAGGCATGGAATCGAATCCACTCGGCACGTCCTAATGGGGTGGATTCCATATAATCAATACAATCGATGATCGGAATCCCTACACTCTCCACTTTTCCGTAACCGACTTCTTTCAATGGAGAAGTCAGGATGGCATCGGGATTGATCAGCATGATCTTTTCGATATCCGGATTCGAAGCCATCCCCAAATCCACGATCGTTCCGTTTTTGATTTTTTCCCGAACAATCGGAACCCCGACGTATTGGGGTTCGCATATACCCACAATAGAATCAATGACGCCCAATTCATCCAAGACACTGCATTGAACCGAAGAGTAACAAACCACACGTCCCAAGGGAACCCGGATTACGATTCCTTCCGGCAGATTCTCCGGCATTTTCTTTGTTTTATCAACCAAAATATAATGCCTTAGCACTGTCCCCCTCACCCAGGGGTTCATAATAGTTATTTCCGTATAATCATCCGTTTTATGGACGGAGAATTCCTGAGCATAACGAACAAATGCTTCATTATGCTTTGTTTGATTCAATACATTTGTTTGCCTGTTTTTCCGATCGCAGGAAAAGAAAAGCGAAAAACAAATAAAAAATAACAAGTATGATTTTATATTCATTGTTATTTTGTTACAAAACAAATTCTTACCGGATTTTTACCTCCGGAATCGATTTTTTTTAATAATTTTCCTTCCGGAGAAAAAATATAAACATCCCCATTACCGGTATATGTAGGAGAATCCCCGATATATACATTTCCGGATACAGGTTCTACACTGATACAACCCGGAGCTATTAGTGTCGTTCCATCCGTAATAAACTGATTTTTGAGAATTTTTTCATTCTTAACATCAAAAACCGAACAGCTCGTGACTGTACTTTCGCCATATTCCGTTTGGATAATATACATCTTATCATCATAAACCTGCGAAAAATTTACAATCGAACTAAAACCATCAATTTTAGTCACTACGTCCGTTTTTGAATCAATACGTTGCAAAGCCCCGTTTGCATTATAGTCATAGAACGACGCCACATAAACATCACCTTGAGCATCGACCTGTACTTTCACCGGATTCGGAACTACTTCCAGTGTTTTTAACACCGAAAAATTATCCACACTGATTACAGATACTGTTTTGTCATAACCATTCTGCCAGTTATCACCACTACTATTAGCAACATACAATTTTCTATTGGCCACGGCAAGCTGTTCCGGATTTTTTCCTACCTTCACCTGTTTTTCTATCGTCAACGAAGTCGTATCGATACGAGCCACGTACCCGTCTTTGAAAGTAACATAGACTTTTCCTTCAAAGACAGCGAAATGCCGGGGTTCCTGAAAATAGCTTCCTTCCGATTGAATATTTTTTATTAATTTCCCATTTTTGTCCATAACGATAATTTTTCCGGAAATGGTAACCGCACAATACATTTTAGAACCGTAAATAATGATGTCATTTCCGGTATCCCCTAACAACGTACTATTCTGAGTAAAATAAACGTTGTTTTTCACATTTTGAGTTGCAAAATCATAGTACGATATCTCACTATCGTTAGATCCCCACACTCCGCTATTCAGGATATAAGCTCCTTCCTTTGCTACCGAAGGTTCCGGCTTGGGATCATCTTCTTTACATGATACGAACACCACGGCAAATAATGCCATCACAAGCACACTAATTTTAAAATTTTTTATTAACATAACATTTATTTTTAAAACTATTATTTAACTAAAAATCCAATTTCAATGATAACCGATACGAGCGTCCGGGCATCGGATACCATTTGATTATTTCGTACGGTTGATTTGCTATATTCAGGATATCACCTTGTATCCTCCAATCTGTTTTTTTGATTCTGATCGTCTTATTCAGGGAAATATTCTGGTCACAATAACCGTTGATACGATTATCGGGAGTATTTTGCGTGAATGAATACCTTAATCCGTTCATAGTAAAATTATAACCGAAATTCACCCAAGGGTTTTCAAGGCTGATAACTCCCGACCCGGAATGTTCGGGAGTATACGGAATCTGATTTTTATATTGTTTGGAAGAAGGGTCTGTTATATCGATTGCTTTCTGGTAGCTGTAATTACCTGTGACATTTATTTCCCAATCTTTTCTCAAACAAATCTTTACATCCAGATTAAAATCCATTCCACGAGCATCAATTTCTCCGGCATTCATCATTTTTGGCAGGAATAACGTGGGAATTGCCATAATTTTATCACGTATCCGATTGTAATACACATCAACAGAAGTCGCCAGATAAAAAAAAGTTTCATTCAAAAAACCGCTCCATGTCAAACCGGCATTGTATTGTACGGCATTCTCAGGACGCAGGTTGGTATTTCCAATCCGGTAATAATACAGTTCATTGAATGTTGGGACACGGAAAACATTTTTATACGATGCTCTTATTCTTAAATTCGTTATTGCAAAAGGTAAATAAGAAATGCTAATAGCCGGAGTTATTTTTTTTCTGTCGGCCGGTTTTTTACCGTCTTCTGTTTTTTCCGTAATAAAAGTTCCTAAAAGACTACCTACCACAGTAAGGTAAGAACCGCCATATTTTGCAGATAACCCGGTTAAAGAAGTCAAACGTTCCGGATAAGGACAATCCGGAAAATTATTCCATAAAGTGTTGATGTACGTATCTTCGGCAAAAGTAATTGAAAACACATCAAAAGGCTTGTATAACATGTTTCCGGAAGCATAATATTCATTCTGACTGTATTCATCTTCCTGGTTATTTCTGGGATTGACATAATCCGTATAAGAATAATTGTACTTTATTTGTCCCTGTACGGCGATCCGGTTATTCAAAAGATTTTCATAATGCAAGTGAGAA
>JAITTA010000161.1 GCA_031287395.1 Dysgonamonadaceae bacterium
CCGGTCTTTCGGTTGTAGACTCAGCCATATTTCTCAATTTGAAATATTCTCCGAAACAATCGAGATGAACAGTTTGCCAAACATCAGACTTGTATCCTGCAGCAGGTTCCCGATCCGCAATGTATGCAGCTTGAGCATCAGTAAGAGTATTAGCAGGAGAATCATACACATACTCCAACGTATCATTCAATTCATTGATAATATTGTAACCACCGGGAACAGCTTCGAATCTCCAGTGTGCACTCATATTAATAGAGTCGTAAGGAGTATCGAAATAACGATCTCCACCCGCAGCGTAACGGTCGCGTTCCTTCTCTGTCAAGACAACACGTTTTTCACCGCTAGCAGTTCTAACCAAATCCAACACAAAAGTTTGAGCGGTAGTAAAGTTTACTCTGTTAGGGGCAAGAGAGCCATAAAAAGCACCGAAATTCCTAGGTTCAACCTGGATGAAATAATAACGGTGTTTATCGATCTTATTGATCAGATTGGCTTTTTCAGGACGCAATTCAAGATTTGAATAACCTACATGAGTTCCGCTAACAGGACCGGTACAATAGATACTGTTCATTTGACCGATCTTAAATGAATTATTGAAGTTTGCCACGTCACTGTTAGCCGTTGTTGCATAAGGTCTGTCCATCCAAACAGCATAGTTGAAAGCCGGAGAGGTTGGAGCTGTAGTCTTATACTGCCCCTGACTGGTCATATAAGTCCAGGAGTTCAACGGATACAATTCCATATTACCGTTTTCATTGATCCAGACAGCAAACCTTTGAGCTTTGAGTATTTCGTCTGCAGTTGCACCGCCAAGACTGGAGTTATTTCCTGCAGCCCTGAAATTCAGTTGATTACCGAATTGTCCTTCACCGGTTATCAATGCATTATTGGGAACTTGTTGTCTGTTTACACTCAATAATTGATCATTACATGGGTTGGAAATAGTAAAATATTGAAGTTCCCAAGTAGCACCGTTATCGTACAATCTGGAGGTTTCCCCATCACCAGGGGCTGCCGGATTTTCTCCGTCCGTCAAAGTATGAGTCGCAGCAGGAACTTTCACAGAAGGATCACTACCGTTTGCTCCGAAATCCAATGCCCCGGAATAGGCAACGCTAAATGTATTCACTCCACCTACCGTAAATAAGGTCGTGTTGTTTCCGCCCTGGATTTTGAATTGGACGAATTCATCGGGGAAGTCATTGACTGTGGCCCAACGACCGCCAATAGGATCTGCTTTTACCCAAACAGGAACAATACGGGTAACCTTATTGTTTCCGGTTCTTTTATAGTTAAAATAAGCATTCCAGTTATTACGTACTTCATCCATGGAATAGATAGCATATCTTTCTCTTGGAGCTCCGTTCGGATTAGGAGTTGTATCGTAAGCAACTACATAAAGAGAACGGTCGTTAGTACCGCCGGCATTTCTTCCAGTAAAGATATTCGCTGCCAGGTAACCTCCTTCACGCGGAGTTGCATACTTCGCTGTCCAAGGTACCATACCAACGCTATCTCTTACGGTAGCAGGAGTACCGGTAGCATTCAAACCATCGTATTCATCACCGTTATCATCGACAAAACGAAGGAATATGAAATTTTTATACTCCGTACCGTTACTTCCTGTAAATCGAACGACATCGCCTTTAGCACTTGGAGACGCGGATTTAATAGTATAAGTATTGGTCAGATCACCGGTATTTGCAGTCAACGTGAAATAAGTATCCACATCTCCTACGGTACCGAGGCGATTACTGTTAGTCAGTTCCCATTTGTCAAACTGAACATTTCTGACATACTTCATTGCCACAACAGCCTTTCCGGTGTAAGTACCGGCAACACTTTGTGCTTTGTCGGCACTCAGAGGATAGTCTTTCGGCAATTCTCCACGGGAAGAAACGCCAATGGCATCAATAAATGCACCATAGGTGTTTATTCGAGTGGTTCCCTCGTCGGTGTAAGTACCAGTCAGAGCTCTTTCCTGGTCGGCAGTCCAAACATTCAAATAGTGGAGTGTTTGTCCATCATATGGAGAAACACCCTGAGCATTTGATTGAAAAGCAGCTAACGCCAAAAAAGCAGCAAGCAAAGTAAATAGTTTTCTTTTCATAAATACTAATTTAAATTAATAAAAAATATAGTTTAATTCTCAAAAAATCATGCATCAAAACGGAAAATTCCGAAATAACGGCGCAAATAAACAAAAATTACAGCAGAAAACCAAATATTTCTCCAAAAAAATTTAAAGAAACACTTGAAATTTTCATTTAAATCCCTTGTTATTCGCACAATAACATTCTTTTTCCTATACAAAGGTAAAATCTTTTTTCTGTCAAACAATTTTTTACATTATTTTATTTCCTCCCCTACAACCAAACACTGGGTTTATTGTACAAAACCAGCAGTTTTCAGGAGAAAACTACATATCGGTGAAAGAAGAACGGCAAAAGGCAAAGGTTAAAAAGCAAAGAGGCTTGTACGTAAGCCAGCTTCTGCTGTTACCGTTCATCGTTTATTATTGCAATGATTTGTTCTTTTGAAAAACCGGTCAGGTCGGCAATTTCTTCAAGTGGCATATGCTTCTCAAGGCATTTTTTTATAATTTCAATACTTTTTTGGTTAGAGCCTTCAATAAGACCTTTCTCGATACCTTTCTCAAATCCTTCTTCTCTGGCGTACTCCACAGCATCGCGGACATCCCGGTATTCCAATATACTTTTCTTATATTCTTCCATATCCTCTGTTGTTAACTGTTCTATCTCTGCTGCTCTAAATAATTTCTCAAAAATCTTTCCCTGTACCTCCGGAGGACGATTCTCCAATCAAACGAAAGTCCCAGATTCCGCGAGGAGCTTGCCTTTGTATCGGCAACGATGCATAAACCGAACTTCAGGTGAACTGATATGCAAACTTCTCTTCATTTTTTCATGTCAAGGTTTATTCTGTATCCTGATTCTAAAGCCTTAATCCGATCCTCTTCCGCGCCCTTTTTCTCGAACTGCATTTCTTTGATCCGACTCCTTATTATATAAAGGTATGGATTCGGATTTTCTCCCTGCAAACGGATAGCCCGATTAATATCCGTCATTGCCCGGCCCGGCCGGTTCATCAGGAGATATAATTCGGCCCGGCCGGCATAAAGGTCCGCTTGTTCCGGGAATTTCTCCATCAGGTAGAAATAAATCCGTTCTGCCTCATCATACTCTCCCCTCAATTTACAAAGGGAAACAATGCCAACCCTGCCGTAATACGTTTTGGGATTTATTTCCAATATCCGCTCAAAATCGGCCTGAGCCGATCCGTAATTTTTTATCTGAAGGTATAATAACCCCCTCCGGTATAGGGCATCCTCCTGATTATTCATTTGTAATATAGCAGAATAATCGGTAATCGCATTTTCGGGCCGGTTCATTTCGGTAAACAACTCTGCCCGCGCAGAGAGTAACGTAATACTTTCCGGGGCATTCCCCATAGCGGCAGTGTATGAAATTAAAGCCTCATCATATTTACCCTGGCGGCGCTGTATTGTACCCAGGTTAGTAAGCAACATCGTATTCAAAGGGTTGGACGGTTCCTGCCGCATAGCAGAAACCAGGGCGGCTTCTGCAGCAGGCAAATCGCCATCACTTAAGTATTTAAACGACAAATCGACCCATTCATCGAATGTCTGGCAGGAAAGATTCAGGGGGGTTAGCAATGCAAACAAAAATATTGCAAGGATTTTCATTTTATTATGTTTAATAGAGGTTACGCGTTTTTACGTTATACGTTTTACGTTTTTTTATCGTGCGTAAGCCAACGTATAACGTATAACGTAAAGCGTATAACTTATTCAACGATTCCCGGGGCAATCAACTTATACCCTTTCCCGTGAATATTGATAATTTCAATTTCCGGATCGTCTTTCAGGAGTTTCCTTAATTTCGTAATATACACATCCATACTGCGTGCGTTGAAGTAATTATCATTTCCCCAAATCGTTTTCAAAGCATAGTTACGTTCAAGGATTTCATTGGCATGCGAACACAACAATCCGAGCAATTCACTTTCTTTTGTAGTCAATTTGGAACTTTGATCTCCCAGTGACAAGGTTTGTTTTTGCGTATCAAACCCGAATTTGCCAATTTTATAATAGGCGACATCTTTTGTTTTCTTGCCGTTCACTCTTCGGAGTATCGCTTCGATCCGGAGCAACAATTCTTCCATACTGAACGGCTTGGTCAGGTAATCGTCGGCGCCGATCTTAAAACCTTCCAGGATGTCTTCTTTCATCGTTTTAGCAGTCAGGAAAACAACAGGAATCTCTGCATTGATTGCCCGGATTTCCTGTGCAAGTGTAAATCCATCTTTCTTAGGCATCATGACATCCAAAATACACACATCGTATTGTTCTTTCGGGAAAGCCCTCGAACCGGCTTCTCCATCGGGGAACAAATCCACGTCATAACCCTTTGCCTGCAGATATTCCCTAAGCAACATTCCTAAATTTTCATCATCTTCACACATGAAGATCCTTACTTTTTCTTCCATAAGATCATTTTTTGTTATTACTATTCATCTTATTTATATTCATACATCACTCACTCTCAACGAATTATTTTTAAGGTATGGCAACGAAATGGTAAAGATCGTCCCCACTCCATGTTCACTCTCGACTTTGATGGAACCACTATGATCGTCAATGATTTTCTTCACATAAGCCAACCCAAGTCCAAAACCTTTCACATCATGAAGATTCCCGGTATGTACCCGGTAGAACCGTTCGAAAATCTTTTTCAGATTTTCTTTCTTTATACCAACACCATTATCTCGGATGCTAATCAAGATTTTATCCCCTTCATTGTAGGTTTTTGCAAAAAGTTCGAGAGGAACATCTTCCTTCCTGTATTTTACCGCATTTTCCATTAAATTGAACAATACATTCGTAAAATGCATTTCATCTACATAAATGGTCGAATCCAGGGCCTCGAGATCAACATCCAAGCCTCCGCCTATTTTTTCCACTCTCAGAACAAACGTATGGGCTATATTTGCCAATAAATCATTTGCATCCAATTCTTTCATTTTCAATGTCGTTTTATTCCTCTCAAAAAGCGACATCTGCAACACCTTTTCTATCAGAAAACTCAACCGCTTCGTTTCATCATTAATCACTCCGGAAATATGAGAGAATAACTGAGGCGATTTATTAACACCTCCATCTTTCAACATCTGTGAGGCCAATGAAATAGTCGCCACAGGAGTCTTCAGTTCATGAGTCATATTATTGATAAAATCGGTCTTCATTTCAGACAAACGCTTCTGTCTTAACACAATAACAATAGTCAGAATAAACACGATCAACAATACGATCGTAAATGCCACAGAAGGAACAATAAAACTGACCGACCGCAACAAATAATCCCGCCGGTCGGGAAAAGAAACCAAAAGCGTATAAAGCCTTTGTGGAGGATCTTTAGGAAATAAAACCTGGGGGTAAGCATGTTTTATATCATCTTCCTTAAAATATTTTTTT
>JAITTA010000244.1 GCA_031287395.1 Dysgonamonadaceae bacterium
GAATACCGGAGCAGCAATTTTGGGTTGTAAATCAATACGGTTACTGGTTTTGAAATGCTCGCAGTTACAGTTGATACGGATATAAACGGGAGTTTTATACATAATCTGTTCATAACTGAGTAAATCGGTTGCTTTTAGCGTGATTTCGCTCCGGTCGTTGTTCATGTATTCACTGCTTAATGAATTCCAACCGGAAGTATTTCCAATGGAATATTCCCATTGGTAGGTACTGGAGGTAAATCCTTTGGTCGCTTTGATGGTAATCGGGATGTTTTCATGCAGGAAATTGATTCCGGGAGCATCGTCATTACCGTATTGTACCTCATTGTGGTAAGAGATCTCGATATTAACGGGTTCGATGCTGACCGTCACATAACTTCCGTTGTCGTATTTGCCGATGATTTTATTATCAAGTCTGACGTTTGCACAAGGATAATCGGAGGCGTATATGGTTTTATTATCGCTTCCTTCGCTGACCGTATAACAGGATTTGTTTCCTGAAGGATTATCGGCATGTACTCCTACGCATTTTATGCCTGTTATTCTCTCATTGGTTACGAATTCATTTGAAAATATCCAGGGTCTTCCGGCGTCGTGATTTCCATAGTCTCTCAGTAGGATTTCTTCGTATTTCGTATTACCGGAACTGTAATAATAAGTCATTTTTACATGTGTGTGGCATTCCAGGTTTGTATCTTTACTTTTTATGTATCCATATACTTTTACTCTGTATTGTTGTTGAGCTTGTAAATTGAACAGGCAAAAAAAGGATATTGAAATAGAAAGAAGGATCATTTTTTTCATAGTTCAGTATTTTATGGTGATTTCTTTTTTATCGGATACTCTTCCGTCGTTAAGGACAGCATGAAGTTGATACCGGTAAGTATAACCCGTTTTATGATTATTGTCAGTAATCGAAAAATTATTGGTTTCTTTCCACAAGGATACGGGTGCCTGATTCTCGGAACGGTATATACGGAATAATTTTATTTTTTCGGGGGATAGTACCTCCCAGGAGAATCCGATTTCCAGTTTGTCATCGTTTCGTTTGTACCGGAAATCCCGGATTATTTGCGGATGGTTGGGTATTGCGCTTGTTACTTGCAAAGAAGAGGAGGGGAGGGATTCTACACCCCATTTGCTTTGGGCGGTTAAATGATAGGTATAAGTAACTCCTTCCTTTACGGAAGTATCTTTGTAATCGGAAATCTCCCGTCCTTCAAAGATTCTGACTGTGTCGTACTCTGAATAACCTTCCTGCCGGCGGTACAGTATATGTCGTGCACAGATTTGATCTTCACAGTTGATCCATCGGAGGAATATCCCGTCTTTTTCTATATTGAAAGAATTGATGACAGGGGATGAAGGGAGTGTCCTCAGAGGCTTTTCCACTTGCAGGTGTTGCGAGAACTCCGATTGGTTATAATGTTTGTCTAATGCCTTGACGGTATAGTAGATGTAAGGATTTAAATTATCCAGTCCGATACTATCCGTATAGAAGGCTTCTTGTAATAAGGAATCCCTGATGACCACCGGTTCCTCTTCCCGTAAATTATGTTTGTAGATGCGATAACCTCCAAGGTCAGGTTCATGATTCGCCGTCCATTGCAAATAAACAATTCCTGTCGTATCTATTTGGGCCGTTAATCCGGTGGGAGCTGCAGGAGGGATGGAATCCGGTAACATCAGCAGGTAGGGATGAGACCGGGTACTTTTCCCCTGTAACGGTTCGGCTACGACTATGAGGTAATTTACGGACATTGGATTTTCCAACCGGATTTTCCTGTCGAGATTTGAAATGTGATCCATCAATGGGATATATTCTCCCGAAAAATGGGATGATTGCATGATTGTAAACGAATGAATCTCCTTGTTGCCCTTTTCATCGAAGATCCATTCCACATCTGCAGAGCCGTCGTCATTGACTTGTGCGCCGGTGATTTGCGGAACATATTTCAACGACGGGTTTCCCATTCCCTGAATGGTATCGGAAGGGGGACCCGGTTCTCCGAAAGAATTGATACCTCTGATACGGTAATAGAAAGTAACATTATTTGCAGGGATTGAATCCATGAACATGGCGTATCCATCGTATTCGTTACCGACGGAGGCAACCGGTTTCCCTACCGGTTTGAAATCCGTATTGTTTTCGGAACGCTCGATTTGATATGCGCTGAAAAAATGTTTCATGATTTTGTTATCCCAGTAAAGCATGACTGATTTGTCGCCAAAATCGGCATGGAAATAAATAGGAGAGGGGAGGCTCGTTATTTCCCCGGCACATCCATGATCAAATCCGTATTGATCCGGATTGATGCCGGCAGCGGATGGAGCGTCGCTTAAGGGAATGACCCGGTAGAGGTAGCATTCGCCCGGTACAATTTGGTTGTCCGTAAATGCCCAGCCTGCAAGCGTAGCGGCCTCAAGATTCATGTCCGCGCAATAAAGGGCGAAATTATACCGCTGTTCCAACTCTAAAGTCCGGTTAACCATCCCTTGCAGATCCGTAGTTTGCATTCCCGTCACTTCGAACGATTCTCCATAAATGGCCTGGGCTATAACGGCAGCGTATTCGTTCCGGTTCGCCGGAATTTCCCAATCGCTTAACGGCGCCGGTTTAATTTGAGTGGCCAATATTGTTTTTTCCCGTTCTTCGAGTATTTTCCCATCCTTTGAAAGGGTATAACGCTCGATTGAAAATCCGTGTTGCAGACATTTTTTCCAGAGGATGGGGTTGTTTGCCGCCCAACGCAACTTAATAGCCGGTTCGGAAACGGATATCCGTAAAATAATTCGGGAAGAATCCGGCTGATTTTGGGAAAAAACAGGAAAATATCCCAGAGAAAACAGGATTCCGGTGAAAACGTATTTTAGATTTTCATCGGTTTGACATAACCGATTGAAGAATAAATTTTTAGCGGAGTTTTTGAAATTCAGAGGTAACGAGTTAGTAACCGTGCATATTTCAGCGTTTTGCGGTGCTATACTGTCAAATAACTCGGGGATAAAGGTAGGCAATTTCTTTGGAATCTCAAGCATATATTTTTTCCTTTTTTTATCTGATAAACACCCTTCCTATGGAAAGAATAAATAAGGCAAGGCTTTTATCGGAAATACTCTTTCGAGGAACGAGAAAGGAAGATTTTCGATAAAATTTATTTCAGCCTTGACGTTTTATTCTTGGAATATACCTTTGTGTTCAGATAATAAAAGATTATTTTATTGTCAATAATGCAACTTTATTTGACACACATTTTTTTGCTATGTAGTTTAATCATAGCATATAAAAAACAAGATCATGTACTTCAAAATGCAGATAGTATTATCTGTTTTTACAGAGAGTTCCTGTTTGCGGAGGGTTGCCTCCCCTGCAATTTGTGCAGTAACTTTGTGCCCCCTCAGGAGAACTACTTGATGATCTCTTATCAGTTACCCCAAAATGTGAGGTATAAGGATGAAAAACATGATATTGTCCATTCGCTTGGGAGCACTTTGGGCAAGACTTCATCGTCTTATCATCATTGTACACTGACAAACTTAAATCTATTCCACAATGACTACAATTCATGACTATTTTTATTTATAAGAATCTTCAACTCCATCTAAATATCCAGCGGCGTAAGCTGCATGAGGACTTTTATGTCTAACCGTTCCTGCCTGACTGTCAGGCAATGAATCTAAATCCAGATCTAATTGTTCTTTACGAAGAAGACCATCATTGTATCCCTTTTCGTATGCACATCCAGCACAACGATGCCTACCTGCACCTCCTTGATCGACTGGCAAATTGTTATACTGTGGATCATAGCGATGTTGTTTTGTACAAGCCATATTTTTATTATTTAATTTATTCTTCAATAAGTTCAAGTACCCAGTTCGTCCATGAGAGAACAGTAGAAGCTCTACGTCTATATGTTTGCTCTGAATCAATGTTATACAGTTTCGAACTCTTCATTATTTCAACAACTTCTTCTTTTGAGGGAGTATTTCCTTTGTCAAAATATAGTTTCAAGGTATTCTTAAATGCGCTATGAGACAGTATTAGTTTAACGAATTCTAATTGCCGTTCAATGATGGGGAGGCTAAAGATTTGAAATCCTAGTTTTGTTAAAACACATCCTATCTGGTTGCCTTCTTGCGCATTCTCAATCATTCCTAAATATTTGGCGGCGTTAGAATAGTAATCTGTTTGGCGTGAATCAAAGTCATAATTTTGGGTAATCTCGTCTTTACTAAGAAATCCTCTTTGCTTTGATAGTTCACATATATTAATTACACGCTCAAAACTATCTGCTTGCGGGAATGGTAATTCCGGTTCCTTAACTGTCTTGATGCTATCCATTATATTCTGAATAGCCTCAAGATTAATTGATCCCTCTTGTACAGCATACTTCTTATGCTGAATCAATCGAATAGAGTTATATAGTTCCGAATCAACAAATTCGTATTCCCTAAGATGGAATATCCCATTTGTGTACGTTAAGAATATTGGACGTACTTGCTTGGTAATCTTATTATTCCATAAACGATATGGATAGTATAGTTGACGAATTAGAAAATCATCAGATATATAATTCTTAGCTTCAATAAGACTCAAAGAATTGTCTCCTTCATATCCCCCATCTATTTCGATCTGGGAATTTCCAACATTTACCTTGAACAGACCATTGCCTGAATTAATCTTGAAATCGAATAATGAAGAACTCATACGCCCACTAACAGTTGGCAATAAGCTATCCTCATTAGTGAAATCATGTAGTATTTTCGATACAAAGGCACAATTTATTGCGGTTGCCTCGCTTGTTATATCCTTATAGTCAATGCTTTCAAGAAATGTTGGAAAATCAATAGGAGTAACTTCTACGTCCTCATTATTGAAATCGCAGAATGTTTCAAAGGTTCCTATTTCGTATGTACCTCTAGAAGTTGGCAATATGGACAGATTGTTGTCAATGAACAATTTTGGAAGTTGAGAACGATGATCAAATTTTGTCATTAAGCGGGCTTCTCTGTATTTGTTTATATCTACAGAGGATATTGATGCACTACCTTTTGATGCGATTTTATCTAAAATTCGGTGTTTTTCAAAAATCTGTTCCCATGCTATGTCATTCTTCGATTTACTCATAGTTTCGTATTAAAAGTTCATCGACTTCTCCCCGTTTTTCAGCATCAACATTAATTGATCGGGTAGCCTTAACTGTGATGATGTTGTAATTTCGATATTGATCTTTAATAAAACCTGATGCGGAGTTTGACAACAAAAACTTTACACCTCTTTTTGTGAGTTCATCACATGCTTCCCGCAATCTAGCTTGATCGAAAATATTCCACCCACCTTGAATATATCCTGTAAAGTTAGAACTCTCGGATATAGGATGATATGGAGGATCTAAATAAACGAATGAGTTCTTGTCTAGGTCTTTAAGTACATCGTCATAATCTCCGGAGAAAATCCGTACATTATTAGAGTTAAGATATGAAGAAACCGCCCTTAAAGCAGGCTCATTAACGATATTAGGATTCTTATATTTACCAAATGGAGAATTAAATTCCCCTGCATTATTTACGCGATATAACCCATTGTAACAAGTTTTGTTCAAATATATTAACCTTGATGCCCTCTGTATCTTTCCTATTTTTGCAAAATCTCCAGAGCGGTCTAAGCTACGGATGTGGTAAAAATATTCCGATTCGTTTTTATGCTTTTTTAAATCTATAATGAGTTCGTCTAAGTTCTCCTTGACTACATTATATACATTTATCAATTCTGAATTGAAATCATTAATAATGGCGTTTTTAGGCTGAATATGAAAGAGCACAGCCCCACCACCGATGAATGGCTCAACGTAAGTGTAATTTTTTATATTCTTAGGCATTGCCTCTATAATAGAATCCATAAGTTGACGTTTGCCGCCAACCCATTTTACAAATGGAGTTACTAACTTGTTTTTTGCCATCGCTTTATAATTATTCTACATTTCTATTTCGTCTGCTAAATTACGCATTTTCTTTGACTATGCCATAAAAACAGGTTAAATTTATGGTAACTGCATATATTTGATTGACAGCCCCAATTACCTTTTAAAACCTTTGTTTTTACCTACTTCCGGCTTTACCGGGGACTTGATGTGCGGTATTATGGTTTGCTTTAGTTCTTGGTATTTCTGTTTGAACCAATCGAGGATATTTTGACCATTGAGGGAAAGACGGAACTTGTCCGGGTTGTTCTGTTCTTTGAATATTTGTAGTTTAGCGTTCTGTACATTGAAATCGTGGTCGTGTTCGGGCGAATGGAGTTTGCCTGAGAAGAGGACTTCCTCTCCTGTGAAAAGCTGTTTAATTGTGTCTATCGCTAACCCGACACCTTTACACAACTGCGCTATCCGAAGATTCTCACTTAGTTTCGGGTATAGCCCGATTAACAGGTTTAAATCTTCCTGCGCCTTGTATGGTTCATAGTCTTTTTTAAGTTGCTCCAATCGGGATTCCGTTTCGGATATTTCATTCTCTTTCTGTTTGTTGTACTCGTCCATGTTGAGATATCTCTCCCTTGCTTCGTCCTTACGGTCATACAAGTCCCGGATTTTCTCGTTTATTTCGGTTTTCTGTTCCTGTAAAATTTCTACATATTCCTGCAATTCATCTTTCTGGACGAACAATTCACGGTAATACTCCTGATTGGTGGTATGCTTGGCTTCGGAGCCGTCTATACCTCGTTTAAGACCGTATTTTGCCATTGCTTCGGCGTAGGTGTCCTGAAATAATTTGAGGTTCTCTCTTGTCATTACATCATCGGCACACAAACGGACGACAGTCGGATTTTTCTCCCGATACTTTCTCTTGCCGGGGGTATCCTGTTCCGGTTTATCCTCCCGTTTCTTTTTCTCTTTGGCTTTTCTTCTTTCACCGGTAACGATGGGAACAACGGTAGCGTGAATATGGGGCGTTTTCTCGTCCATGTGCAGGACAGCCGACACGACATTGTCCGCACCGTATGTTTTGCGTAGCCAGTCGAGATTATCCTCGCACCACTGATCGAGTTTTCCAGCAACCTCGATACGCTGCATATCTTCCGGTGTGCCGGATAGCATTACCCGCAACGCCCGAACTTGGTTCGTGCCGATTTTTCGGGTCAGTCCAGCGGTATCGAGGCGATGTTGGATAGCCTGTGTCCGGTTATCGACTCTTTCCGGGAACTCGATTAACTTTCGGTTCAGGTGGGTGCGTTCCTTGTCAGCATTTGCTGGGTCTATGGTTCGCTCGATGTGGGCGGTCATCCCTGCATCGTTGCCGGAAGCCTTATCTATATGTAATACGACAAATCCCATAACTTAATCTGATTTGGAGTTAATAATAGCGGAAAACATACTTGATTTCCGCTCGTAAATCCGCTTTAGCGGCAGCGGTCATGCAGACCGCCGGGGTGTCCAGAGGGGTTTATCCCTTTGGCTTATTGGGGCATTTTTAGCGGGAGTGCAACGAAGCGTTAAGAAAATGCCCTAATAAGCTACGGCTTTTCTTTAAAAGCCCTTGGAGGTAGCTGCGGATAATCCCTGATAGCAGCCACCGGTAAGACATAACTCACTATACACATTTCATATAGTGAATGATGTGTACCTGCCGGATAGAGTATGCAAAGTTTAGATAGCATCGCAAATACTCTTTTCCATACCCTCCAACTTATGCGAAAGGGTTTCCATATCCCGGCTTATCTTCTGATTGGTAATCCGGGCGTATATCTGCGTGGTTTTGATGTTCGTATGTCCGAGAATCCGGCTCACGGTTTCGATGGGTACACCATGCGACAGCAAAATAGTCGTCGCTGCGCTGTGCCTCGCAAGATGGTAAGTCAGCCGGGTCTTGATACCGCATTGTTTGCCTATTTTTTTCAGCTTCTCGTTACAACAACTGTTGCTCGGCATGGGAAAAACACGGTCATCGCCCGACATACCTTTGTATTTCTCTATAATCCGCTTGGGAACGTCCAACAGCCGGATATTGGAATCTGTGTTGGTTTTGCGCCTGCGGGTTATAATCCACAGGTTGCCGTCGAAGAATGTTTGCAGATTGTCGGTGGTAAGGTTCTTCACATCAGCATACGACAACCCGGTGAAAATTGAAAAGACGAAGAGGTCGCGCACCAATTCGTATGTTTTGTTTTTCATCGGAGCCTCTATAAGCGTTTGGATTTCTTCTTCTGTAAGATAACCCCTGTCCACGTTCTCGGGGCTGTTGATATATCCCGCAAAGGGATTAAACGGCAACAACCCGGTGTTCCGTGCGATGGAAATGATATGCTTCAACACAATCATATATCCCCAGACGGTATTGGTGCGGCATTTCTTTTCTTCACGGAGGAAGTATTCAAAATCGTTGATAAATGTCAGGTTCAGCTCTTTGAGCGGTATATCCTCCCGGCGGTAAGTAGAAGAAATAAACTCCCGGATGTGCTTGCAAACGGTACGGTAGCGGGAGTATGTACCCTGCGCCCGGCTGTACCCCACTTTCTTTGCAAATTCAGCATTGTGTTGTTCGAACAGTTTCAACAGCGTTTCCTGCTTTACCCCTATTCCGAGATAGGCATTTTTTAGCTTGTCGGCGGTAACGTAGCCGTCCGTCTGCATCAGTTCCTGATAGCGGCGATTTACATCCACACGTATCCTGTCGATGGCGAGATTGATTTTCTGCGCTTCCGCGTTCTTTCCCGATGCCCGGTTGTTCTTCACATCCCACAGGTGGAGTGGGACATCCATCTTGCAACTGAACTGTTTAACCTCGCCGTCCACAGTGATACGGCACATCAAAGGCAGGTTCCCGTTGGGTTTCTCGCTGCCTTTCTTCACATAAAATAAGACCTTGAATGTTGACCTCATAACTCAATGTTTTTTCTGGTTACAAAATTAGTTATCATTGAGTTACCGGACGGTATGCAAAACTACGCAATACGCTGAATAAGAACCGTATAACAAAAAACTTGCGCAACTATTCAAGTAACGAGATAGTAACGCATCTACTGCGCCGTTCTGCCGAAATACGGTTTTCAGCCTATAGCCATACAAAGCAAAACAGAGCGTAACGAACGCCCTGTCAGCTAATTCGCTACACTCTGCCTAATTCTGCTTTCTACTTAGAAGTTTATTTTATAATATAATTGTATTTCATATGTACATTATTTATTATTACAAGTACTCCTAATAGGTCTAAAAAAATAATTACTAATAAGTATTTATAAATTATTTATCTTTGATAATTAAATACTGCATTTGTTCCTTTTGCTTCTTTTCCCGGTAACCAGTACTGGA
>JAITTA010000268.1 GCA_031287395.1 Dysgonamonadaceae bacterium
AACCCGGAGAATCGATATTGCCGTACGAAGACGGGTCGGAATCCGGCATTGATATATAGGAAGAAGCACATACCGGATATACCTGCTGAGGATGAGTCCGGTTATCGACTTTATTACCAGACGCTTGAGAAGATACCCGGTAAATCAATAATCCGTGCCCCCGAACATATTCATCAAATTTTACTTTTTGTCTGTTCTCTAAAATAAAATATTCCCCCGGAGTTGTTGTCTGAACGGTATAAGCCACCGGATTTTCAACCGAATTGAGCATCCCGGAAATATTCCTTTCTTCAGTCAATACGACGGGAGTCACCCAACCAAAAACAATTTTCTGATACATATTGATATGAGCCGGAGAAATACCTCCATTGTTCCAGCTACCCTGAGCCATCAAATCCCAGGTTCCTGTTCCCACAAACTCTCCTCCAACCTCATTATCCGTATCATAATAATCCGGGGCTCCGAATACATGACAAAGCTCATGGCATATCACTCCGATATTTGTGACATTATTTCCTGAATTTCCTCTTAATTCGGGAGAACAGGAATAAACATTCAATTTCTTAGTTCCGAATGTCAATGCCGAAGAAAATCCTGATTTATGGGCCCAGATACAATCGGAACCTCCTCCCGCCTCTTCCCCGTAACCGGCATAAAGGAAATGGAAGGTATCTATAAAACCATCATTATCATTATCATAATCGGACGGATCCACTATAGGATCCGTAAAAACAAAATTGGCTGCCTCCCGGGCAAGTTCTCCGGGATTCTTATCGTGTTGGATTCCATTATTTTCCCCATAATACTTAGATTCTTTCGATACGGTATAAGGTCCGACAACCGTAACAATCAGTTCCAGTTTTCCATAAGAATTCTCTCTATAAAAATCCCGCACACTTCCTTTTGCTCCATTTGCACTGTACCCTATCTGATTCATCAATTGTGAAAATTCATCCACCGTGTGCGCAAACGGTTTGTCGGGAAAGCCGATTAAGGCGCAGATCGCCTTGGCTTCTCCCGTAGTGGCCCGCAAATTTGGAACTACCGATGAACTTTTCAAAACATCGTTTATTTCACGAAACGTTTCAATCTGGGATTGACTATACCTCAGACCCTTTTTTACACTTATGAGAAATGCCGGTGAAACGGTCGATTTCAGACCGGTTTCCCCAAAAACAACCTCGGAAGGGACCATATCCCCTTTTTCATTACTGACGGCATAAACGACATAGTTGTCTTTTCCGTACATCAGGGAATATCCATCCAAGGATTCCATCCACTTTATATTTTCATCTCCTTTAAGTATTACCGTAACTTCTTTTCCATCCGGTTGTTTCATCTTAACCGGATCCGGATTTGCAGGAGAAGCATTTATTTTTTGCGAGAACGCCATCCCTAATACCAAAAATACAATATAGATTGTTTTTTTTATCATCAATGAGTGTGTATATAAATTTATAATTATTTAAAAAAACAAACTCCGTTGAATGATATAAACCACACATCCGGCAATATATCCAACAAGAGCCAATAGAGAGACTTTCTTCAAATACCAAATAAAATCAATTTTTTCCATTCCCATAACAGCCACCCCTGCTGCCGAACCGATAATCAGGATACTACCTCCTGTTCCGGCCGCATAAGCCAAGAATTCCCAGAAATAATGATTCATCGGGAAATCATACATCCCCATTGCTCCGGCCACTAAGGGGACATTATCCACGACAGAAGAAAGGATTCCGATGATACCTGTAATCAGATAATATTTGCCGGGTTCTTCCATAGGAATTTTATCCAGGGATTGTGAAAGCATACTTAATTGTCCGCAAGTTTGCATCGCCGCTACTGCCATTAAAATACCCAGAAAAAACAAGATACTGGGAGTATCGATTTTTTTCAAAACACTGGCTACCGACAGATGGGATACGTCATTCCCATGAAGACGCCGGTGTAGAATTTCGGTGGTGACCCATAAAACGCCCAAACCGCCCAACATTCCCAGGTATGGCGGCAAATGAGTAATCGTTTTGAACACAGGAACAAACAAAAGAGCCCCGACACCTAAACAAAAAATCAGGGTACGTTGTCCGTCCGGCACCTTGAATTCCGCATCATTCCTCATCTTTGCCGGACGTTGTACATCTCCTTTCATCGTGAAAGAAAGGATCAGTATAGGAATAATAAGGGAGACCAGACTTGGGAGGAAAGTCATCCGGATAATAGTTGCCACGCCGATTTTACCTCCGATCCAAAGCATAATAGTGGTGACATCCCCAATTGGCGACCAGGCTCCACCGGCATTTGCGGCCAAGATAACAATTCCGGCGTAAAACCAACGATCGTTTTTGTTGGCAATCAATTTGCGGAGAAGTGCAACCATTACAATCGATGTAGTCAGATTATCCAGCACAGCCGACATAAAAAAAGTCAGAATACCGATAATCCAAAGCAGCGTTGTTTTCTTTGTCGTAGCAATTTTATCCGTAATCAGGCGGAAACCTTCATGAGAATCCACAATTTCGACAATCGTCATCGCACCCAAAAGGAAGAATAATATTTCAGCGACTTCCCCGAGATGTTCCAAAAGCGGGCCATGTGCGATCCATGAAGCAAAACTGGAATCCGGATGGGAAGACAGATAATTTTGAAAAGCATCGTAGACGGGAGTTACAGAAGGATCTCCCAAAACAAAAAATACCCACATCAGGGTACCTAAAATCAAAGCTGTAGCCGATTTGTTCACATGTAAAGGATGCTCAAGAGCAATGCAAGCGTAGCCTATCACAAAGACTACAATCATCAAATAAAACATGATTTATGGATTTTTCAGATTAAACTCAAGGCGCAAAGGTACACCTTTATTTTATTAAAGTGTCCTTTGCGCCTGTTTTTTTATCTACCGACAAATAAATCATTTTTTTTCCGATAACATTTTGATTGCATCCGTTAATTTGGTACGAGCATCTTCCAAACGTTTTTTCTGTGCGGCATCAAAATCAATCTCATAACGGACCATATCCGCATCGAGCTGTTGTTTTTGCTGCGTTAACTTGGAATATTCACCGGCAATTGAAGTATCTCCGTTTTTCATTTTCTTGATAACTTCAACATAACGTTCCACATAACTTTCAAAATCTTTCAATGCTTTCTCCGGGTCAACAGTCTCGGCGGGAGCCGCCTGTAACTCGGTTTCCGGAGTTACTTCCTTGGTTTCTTCCTTTTTACCTCCGTTACAGGCTGCAAATGAAATCATCAGAGCGCCTGCAAAGAGAAGAGTTACGAACTTTTTCATACCTTTTTATCTTTTAGTTTTTATAAAATATACTTTGCTACAAAGTTATAATAATTTCAGTCAATTCCAATGATCCAAATCATTCTATTTCTTATTTTTCCCTTTTTTCTGATAATAATGCCATCGTTCCACAACATGATCGACATAATTGATTGTTTCGGTTCCCCGAAAATAACCGAATTTACACACAGTGTCATTGTAATATTCGGGAAAACGCTTCAATTTAAGACATTCTTCGACATTCTTATCCCAGGTTTGAGGATCTTTACCTAATTTTCTGGCCAATGCCTGTCCATCGAAAATATGTCCTAACCCGGCATTATAGGAAGCAAGGATAAACTTTATTTTTTCATCCTCATTTGTAAAATCCGAAAAAATTTTCTTTAACTCCGATATGTATTTCACAGAGGCCCTGATACTTCTTTCCGGATTAACCCGCAGTTCCGGATCCAAACCGTGAGCACGGGCAGTCCCCGGCATCAGTCCCATCAACCCGGAAGCCCCAGCCCATGAAACCGTAAGCGTATCAAACTTCGATTCCTGGTAAGCGATAGAGGCTAACAGACGCCAATCCCAACCAATTGTTTTCGAATGTTTTTTAAACAAATCGTCGTAAAGTGATATCCGGTTCTCCGACAAGACCGGAGCCGGTTCATCTCCCGGAAGTTTACTCATTTCAAAATACCGTTTCATGATTGCCTGATAACGTGGAGTATTTTTATTTTGAGAAAACCACTGATCCAATACTTCGGCCAACAAAGGAGAAGATCGATTCACAGCCCAGGAAGAACGCTGAGGATGACTTATCCTAAGAGCCAGGTCAAGCTTGGGATAATAAGTCCGGTTAAGCTTGGCAATATCATAATCACTGATGGTGTATTTGATCTCTCCGGCGTAAACCATACCGATTAAATCTTCCACGGTAACTGTATCTATACCGATTTCACGTATGATGATGCCTCCTCCCAGTTCCTGATTCAAATTAACCAACCGGTGGTATTGTCTGCTGCCTTTTACAACCCAAATCTCTTTTCCAATCATATCCGTGACATCCTTAAGGATAGAATCCCGGGAAATCGATTTCTGCACAAGCACCTGTTCGTTAACCGATTCTCTTCCGCAATAAAGCAATTTCTTCTTCAACTTATTCGTTACAGGGATTTTACAGGCAATCAAATCGCCTTCTCCCGCAAGAAGCATTTCCGTCAGACGAGTTTCATTCTCCGCAATTTTAACATTGATTTTCAGGCCGTATGAACTTGCAAAATCTTCCAACAATTCATATTCATACCCCATTGCCTCTCCTTTATAAATGAAGTATGAAATAGACCCGGGAAATGTAATAGCTGTGATTTCCTTATCAATCAACAACTGATCAAAATCCCTGATAGCCGGCTTCGGAAGTTTATCTTTCCGGCAGGAATAAGGAATTGTCATTGAGGCTAAGAATAGTACTACAATGAAAAATTTTGATTTCATCAGTACAATATTAATTCACAAATATAAAAAAAAATTGAATTCTAAGCGCGTTGGATAAAAATAATTTTAAGAGAAAAGAGGTGTTGTTGAACTGTTTTCCAGTCGATATACCCGATCGGAAATGCCGGCTAAATGCGTTCGGTGCGTAACCAGCAGCGTTGCGTAGCACTTTTTGTGTTTTTTCAGCAAGTCAACAACGAATTGTTCTGTTTTGACATCCATCGCCGAAGTCGGTTCATCCAGTAAAAGAAGCGACGGCTGACGATACAGCGCGCGGGCAAGTGCAATCAGTTGTTGTTGTCCCCCGGAAATCTTCACTCCGTCTTCGCCCAGCAAGGTATCCAATCCCTGTGGAAAGGCGTCGAAGAAAGTCTCAAAACCATATTCCCGACAAAAGGATGTAATTGAATCTATTTCATCAATATAATTCCCCAGGCAAATATTTTCAAAAACATTTCCATTGAATATTTTGGTGTGTTGGCTCACAACCCCGATATATTCCCGCCACTGCGGAGTTGAATATCCGGATAGAGGCGCTCCATTGAACAGAATCTCCCCGGATTCGGATAAATAATGCTTTTGCAGAATTTGAATCAAAGTGCTTTTTCCCGAACCGACTTCTCCGAAGAGCGAGGCAATCTCTCCCTTCCGGACTTCTAAGGAAAGATTCTCAAATAATCTCTTTCTTCCTGTAAAACGGAATGACAAATTGTTTATCTGCAAATGAGCATTTTCCTCCTCCCGTACACCATGTACCTTTATATCCTGCACCCTTTCACCGTTCGCCTTTTTTTCCGGTTCAAACTCCGGTTCCGCCCTGAGAAACTCGAAAAACCGTTCCAGAGCAATTCCCGCTTCCTGCAAACGGATATTGACTCCCGAAAGACTGGCCGTAGAAGAGATAATCATGCCTCCGATAGTAATAATCGCCATCAGTTCTCCCAGTTTCAGTTCTCCGCTCAAAACATCCGAAACGCCAATTACAATCAACGATATGGAGGTAATCGCGCTGATAACCTGGGCTATCAAACCGTATTGTAACCCGATGGTTCCAAGTTTGTACCCGAATTGCTGATACAGGCCGTACATTGTTTGAATGGATTGTTTGAAGACCGGCTGCCTGTTGGCAATCTTGATATCGTTCACTCCCTGGATAAAATCAATCAACAGGCCTTCGGTTGCCGCATTGGATACCATGACATTCCGTTGGCCGTCAATGATTTTCCGGTTATACAAAATTACCAGGAGCGCGAAAAACGGGATACAGGCCGAAGCAATTACAGCCATTTTCCACGAATATATCAGTAAATAGCCGATGGAGAATAACAATGCCAGAATATCGATCAGTACGCTGCCCACAATATACGACAAGGTTTGCTGGATACGCCTCGAATCGTTCATCCGGGTGATGATTTCGCCGGTTTTCGTGGAATCGAAAAATGATTTGGGAAGATACAGGATTTTAGAAAAAAAGTGGTCTATCAGTCGGTTATTCATGTCTTTGGTTTGTCGCAGCATGAAGACGCTCCGCAGGAAACCCAATCCGCTTCGGGCGAGAACCAGAATAAAAAACAACGCAATGCTCAGCATGATTTTTTCGTAATTCTTCGAAGGTAGCAAGTCGTCAATCAGTTTTTGAGAAAACACGGCCGTAGCCAGTCCCAGAACGGCGATAATCACTCCTAGGACAAAAGCCGTAATCAGTACCGGCATATCTTTATGAATAATGCTTTTCAGCCACTGCCGTTTCTCTTTTTTTTCAGATTTTTGACGAACAAAATCACTGGCAGGTTTCAGTTTCAGCAAGACTTTGGATTTCCAAACGGATTCCAGTTCCTGTTCAGTCCAATAAACAATCTGATGTTCTTCCGGATCGCCTATAATGAACTTTTTATTTTCAAGCCCGAAACAAACTACATAATGTTCCATGCGTTGCTCTTTGATGACATGCAGGATTACAGGAACACCGATTGTCTTTAACGACTCCATATCGGCTTCATAAGCTTCGGGAATCAAATGCAATTTTTCCGCGGCCTGATACAATCCCAGTAAGGTAGTCCCCTGAGTTGTTGTCCCGCTGATACTACGGATCTTCTCCTGACGGATATTTCCGTCATAATACCGGATGATCATAGAGAGACAAGCCAAACCGCAGGCAAATTCACCATGCTGCCTGACAAATAATTTCTTACATATATTGAATTTCATTGACATGGCTATTTCTCGGATAAATACCGGATCAGGGTTTCGATTTTAATCTCATTTTTATGGCTAAATATTAATTCCTTATCAGTATTATACACAAAAACGCTGGGAATTATATTTATACCAAAAGAGTTGGATATTTTCAACTCTTTATCAAGTAATAATTGTACATTATTGAGTTGAGCTAAATTTTGTTCCGAATAAAAATCAATAACTTGTTTTAATGATGCAGAAGTAATTAATAAAATAGATGTATTTTTAAATTTGACTTGACTTTCTTTGAGTTGTTTGATTTCTTCTATGCAAAAGTCACATTCCGGATGTATGAATAAAATAATAATGGGTTGTTTTGGAAGTGATTTTGTGCAAAAATTTTGGTTATTATTAATACTAAATGCACAAAAATTCTGAAATGACAGAATATTTTTTTTGATCAAATTTTTCTTATTTATTTTTTCGAAACAATATAATCCCAATAAGGAAAATAGACAAAAAATAACACCGTAGATAATTGATCTGAATATTTTCTTTTCCATTTAAAACAAGAATAAAATGATATACATGATAAATATTGCCCAAAGAAATAAACCAATGAGATATGTTTTGCTTACGAAAGTTAACGATTTTATAAATGATTTTTTAGTATAATTAGACAAAAGTAAAGCCAATAAAATACAATAAATCAATTCAAAAATATTTAATATACTTATAGGGTATAACAACCATTGTTCTACATTATTAGTACCAACCCATTGCAGTACGGAGAAAAGCCGAGTATTAATTTCTTGTAAAGAATTTACTTCCACAATTGAAAAATAATTTATTTTAACGATTAACTCGAGTAAAAAAATGACATCTGCTTTGATTGCTATATTGAAACATTGACTGAATCTGAGATTTTGTTCAAAAAGAAAAACTCCGGTTATAAGGCAAATAGCGGTATAAAATGTTCTTAATAATATTAGTAGAGGAATAATACCATAACCTATCATTTGAAAAAATCTCTGTTGTTCGATTATTTGAGTAATACGGTCAACTCCTAATATTTCTTTAAATGATTCATAATATAAAGTATCGTTGTATAGTATATAATTTGCGCAAAAAGTAAAAAAAATGAA
>JAITTA010000277.1 GCA_031287395.1 Dysgonamonadaceae bacterium
ATTTGTTCATTAATCAGATTGCAACGCCTGAGAATACGTCTGTTGAGATATCGGAAGAAAGCCTGGTACAGACTCATTTGGATGGATTCGGTATGTGGAGAGAGAGCCGCTTGTGTCTGTCAACAACTCAAAAATATTACAAGAGGGGACCGGTCGCGTTCTGGAGGTTTGAATCCTACTCGAAAGTTTTCTTTTGGATTGCAGTGGCCTGTTTGTTCATCCATGGATGGCCACACCCCCTGTTACCGGCAATTGCCTCCGGATTATTCCTGATCCGGTTTCTGATTCAATTGTTTGTTATCAACAAAACGTGTAAATTGTTACGTGTGGAAAGGTTTTATTTCACGCTATTACTTTTTGATTTTTTTCAACCGTTTTTTGATGTATATATAACCGTTTGTCGCCTGTTAAGAGGTAAAAAAGATTATATTTGGAGGTATTAAACAACTTATTGCCCTTCTGATTTGTTAATACCCAAAAGATGATTTGTCCCCCCCAATCCCCTGAAAATGGTTTTTAAGAATCGTAAATTTTTCGGTTTTGAGGGGTGATTTTGTAGATGACCATAATTTTTTTTATCTTTGTAGAAATGAAAAATAACGACGAAATATTCGATGAGTTTCAACAATCACTGGAATCGCTTAGAGGTAATTTTTATGTATTGGAGACAGATGTCCCGGTTGAACGGCAGATGGAGTATTTCCATTATTCCGAGACTGTCAGGAAATCCCTTGGCGATGATAGCGTGGAAAATCAGATAACGGCTCTGAATGATTCCGGCGCAACGTCTGAACAACGAAAGTATGCCATGACTTTCCTGGCTGTTTCGGGGGATGTGAAAGCTTTTCGCGCCTTGGAGTCTTACTCCAGAGAGCATCAGGATGAAAAAGACGAGTGGATCAGTATGGCGCTTCTTCATGCTAAAATTACGCTGGAATCGGAACTTTCCGATCAACGGCAGGTGTTTATTTCTACCGGATTGGGAGGAAAAGGACACAAGCTGCGCTTCTTTTCTTTGTTCAAATCGAATGATCTGAAGCCCTTTTCTACATACCAGGCAGAGTTGATAAGTAAGGAAATCCCTTTTCATATTCATAAGTATGATGGTGAGTGTGAAGAATTGAAAATAGAGGAAAATTATTTTACCGTTGTATTTTTGATCGATTTGAAGACCAATATAAAAAAAATGCTGGAGGAAATGTTGAGAGAATGCAATCAATATGGCGATTTTATCAGTAAATCATTCATCGTGACTAATGTGAAAAAGTATGACCGGGAAGAGATTCTCCTTGAGTTGCAAAAAGATGAATAAAGATACTTTTAATCAGTTGTTTAAATACGGGATCGTAGGAATTATGAATACTTTGTTGACCGCAATTGTCATTTGGGCCATCCTCAGGTTCTGTTTTAATGTGGTATCCGAAGAAAAGGCTACCTCCATGCAAATGACTGTCTCAAACTTTGTCGGATATGCCGTGGGACTTATTAATAGTTTTATTTTTAACCGGAACTGGACTTTCAAAAGTAAGAGTAGCTGGAAAACAGGTTTTTTGAAATTTGTGCTGGGTTTTGGGATTTGTTATGCAATACAATTAGGAGTCGTTTTAGTCCTGAATGAATACGTCTCCGTTCCTGCACTTCATTTTAATGCTTTTGGAGTCAATTATCCCGTAACTTCTTCTTATCTTTGTCAGTTGATTGGGATTGTGTTTTATACCGGTCTTAATTTTTTCTTCAACAAATATTATACTTTCAAAAAGTAGGGAAATGAAGTCATTGAGTATAATTGTACCGTGTTATAATGAGGAAGCCGTTGTCGAGGTGACTTATAATAGGATCACTGCGGTACTTCGACAGTTAACCGGTATAGAATCATCTATTTTGTTTATCAATGACGGCAGTTCGGACAGGACTCCGGAACTAATTTCCGGAATTGCTGCTCTGGATAAGAACGTCAAAATCATCCATTTTTCCCGGAATTTTGGTCACCAGGCTGCTGTAACAGCCGGAATCAACCACTGTAAAACCGATCTGGCCGTAATCATTGATGCGGATTTGCAGGATCCTCCGGAACTGATTCCCGACTTACTTCAAAAAATGGAAAATGAACAGGCCAATGTGGTTTACTGTGTACGTAAAACAAGAGTAGGGGAAAGTAAATTCAAACGGTGGTCTGCTAAAAAATTTTACAGAACCCTTAACCGGATGTCGGAAGTGAAATTCCCGTTGGATACGGGAGATTTCCGGTTGATAGATGCTCGTATCATGAAAGAATTCAATTGCTTGAAAGAACGCGGAAAATATATTCGCGGACTTATTTCATGGGTGGGTTTTAAACAAGTCCCGTTTTATTATGAACGTGAAGCCCGGTATGCCGGAGAAACTAAATATCCTTTACGGAAAATGCTGTCCTTTGCGTCCAAGGCGTTGCTGTATTTTTCGAAAAAGCCTCTGTTATTATCTGTCAGCTTGGGTTTTCTGGCTGTACTGGTCGGTATTTTACTGGCATTGTGGTATGTTTTCGGAAAAATATTCGGATATACCAATGCCGAGAGCGGTTTTACCTCTATTATGATTATTGTGATTTTCTTTGGAGGAATACAGCTACTGACCATCGGCGTTTTAGGACAATACATCGGTATCCTGTTCGATGAGGTCAAAGAACGTCCCGAATACATTATAGAACACACAACGAATTTATAGGAATCGTATTCCGTGTACGTACACGGAATAGAATAAAATACTGAAAAACACCAAATTTATGAAAGGAATTTCTGTTAATGAAGTACATGATTGGGCCAAAGGATTTCTTTCCCAATCGGAAAAAGAACTGACAAAGGACGAGTTGAAAGAGCAGCGCAAGTATGCT
>JAITTA010000012.1 GCA_031287395.1 Dysgonamonadaceae bacterium
TTTTACAGTATTGAGAACAGAAGCTAAAACCGGGGAAGAGGGAGTGTTGGTTAATTTCGGAAATGTCGACCTGGCCTCAGGAACCTTTGAACCCACATACCAGGGAGAAAACCGGGAAGTTGTCCCCCTGGAAGAAACAACTCTTCCGGTTCTGCAACCCCGGCAAACAGAAGAGACGCCTCCTGTAATAACCCAAAACAACGAAGAAACCGTAGCCATCGAAACTGCTAGAAAAGAAGAAGAAAGAAAACGACGCGAAGCAGCAGAAGCCGAACAAAGACGTGTTGCCGAAGCCCGGAGAAAAGCTCAGGAAGAACAACAAAGACGGGATGCCATCAATAGCCAGGTTTCAGGAGCATTCGGTACAGGAACCTCCAACCAGTCCAGCCAGGGAACAAGTACCTCCGGAAGAGGAAATCAAGGTAGTTCCCAGGGAAATTCCGATACCGGTATTTATACCGGCGCAGGAGGCTACGGAGAATTCGCGCTCAACGGAAGGACATTGGGATCAGGAGGACTTCCAAGGCCAAGTTATTCGGTTCAGGAAGAAGGTAAAATCGTGATCAATATTACTGTAGACCCAAAAGGAAACGTTATTCTGACAGAGATCGGACGAGGGACTAATATTGATAACGAAACCATGAGGAGATCGGCATTAGAAGCAGCTAAAAAGGCCAAATTCAATGTCATCTCAGGGAGTAATAATCAATCGGGAACAATCACCTACAAGTATAACCTAAAATAATTTTACGTTATACGTCCGGCTTACGCACAGTAAGAACGTACAACGTAAAAACGTAAAACGCAATCAATATGAAAGAAGTATTTGTTTTTTTAGCCAATGGTTTTGAGGAAATCGAAGCGACCGCAACGATCGATGTTCTTCGGCGGGGAGATTTGAAGGTAAATACCGTATCGGTTTCCAACGACAAAGTAGTGACAGGAGCTCATGGTATTCCTGTAATAGCAGATATGACTTTTCCGGATTCGGATTTTTCAAACGGTTCCATGTTGGTATTGCCCGGTGGAATGCCGGGAGCAAGTAATCTAAATGCTCATGAAGGGCTGAAAAATTTGTTGTCGTTTTATTTCGAATCGGGTAAAAATGTAGCCGCTATCTGTGCCGCCCCCTTGGTATTAGGAGGACTTGGTATTCTGAAAGGTAAAAAAGCAACTTGTTATCCCGGTTTCGAACCACAACTGATAGGCGCTATCGTAACAGGGAATCCGGTAGAAAAAGACGGCATGGTAATTACCGGAAGAGGTCCGGGGTTTGCAATAGAGTTTGCATTGGCACTGGTTGCCGAATTACAAGGAGAAGTAAAAGCAAATGAAGTGGCGGCAGGACTAATGCCTCCGAAATGAAAATCCGGGACTATAAAAACAGAAAACAGGGTACTGAAAAATCACAGATACCCTGTTTTTGTTTGTACAGTAAGTATGTGTATGTGTGTATTATTTATATTTATTGAGCTACCGTATCATAATTCTTCTTCACCAGCGGGCAAGCCAACAAATAGTCCAGACTGCGCTTAATGCTTTCAACCGGAGGAAAATTATATTTTTCTACCTCTACAATGATATGTTTTGCCCCCGATTTTTCGATATTATTGAAAATAGCATCAAAACCAACCATTCCGCTTTGACCAAGTTCTTTATTATCCTTGATATGCAATAACTCAAAGCGACCCGGATATTTTTCGAAATAATCAACCGGAGATTGTCCACCTCTGACTACCCAATAAACATCCATTTGAAAGAATACCAAATTCGGATCGGTATTTTCCACCATGTAATCATACATTGTTTTACCTTCGATCTTGTTAAATTCGAATGCATGATTATGGTATCCGAATTTCAGACCCTGAGCTTTGCATTTTTCACCGATCTTATTGTAATAATCACAATAAGTCTTCAATCCGGCTAGAGTTCCGGGAGTAGGCATCGACGGAGTCACAATGTATTTCATACCGGCTACCTTATGCGCTGCGATACATTGATCCCACCAGGCCCATATGTCATCCCATTTAACCGAGTCGGGATTGGTTGATTCCAGAGATTTTCCCGTATGCGAAGAAAGGACTCTCATACCGGCAGCTTCAATTGCCTTTTTAAATTCTTCCGGGGACAGATTATAGAACTTACCATCACTGTAGTTGGCCGCTTCAATATCGGTATATCCCACCTCTCCAACAGCCTTAATGGTTCCGGGAAAATCTTTATTGATATTATCCCTCACAGAATAAAGTTGAATCCCAACATCTTTTTTCTCGATTTTTGGAGCTGTTTCTGCCGGTTGGCAAGCACACATCATTCCAATAATAAACAATGAGCAAAGAGTTTTAAGTGTTTTCATACGGTACAATTTTTATTTTTAAATAATAATGAATCACAAAGATACAATTTTTTTGTTAATTCAATGGCTTTACGTAATTTTGGAAAATATTTTACATAAATTAATGAAAAATTCGATATTCCAACGTACGGAATTACTTTTAGGAGAGGAATGTATGAAACATTTGTCCCGGGTGAAAGTGATTGTTTTTGGAGTTGGAGGAGTCGGAAGTTGGTGTATTGAAGCCCTTGTCAGATCTGGGATTAAGCATATAACCATCGTTGATTCCGATACTATTTGCGATTCCAATATTAATCGGCAATTGCATGCTACGACCAAGACCATAGGCCAATCGAAGACGGAAATAATGCAAAAACGATTGCAGGAAATAAATCCCGGTGTGGAAGTAATCCCTTTGAATATGCGTTATAATGAAGAAACCTCCCCTTTTTTCAACCTGGACAGTTACGACTACATCATTGATGCTATCGACAGTTTAAGTTGTAAGACCCACCTGATTCAAACAGCAACCCGAACAAACGCCGTATTTTTTTCATCAATGGGTGCTGCACTCAAGATGGACCCCTCCCGGATTCAAACGGCCGAATTTTGGAAAGTACACGGATGTCCGCTTGCTGCGGCATTACGGAGAAAATTACGCAAAGAAGGGGTACCCCGGAAAACATTCACCTGCGTTTTCAGCGATGAACTATTATCGAACCGGATAGAAGGCAATGCAAACGGAACCCTCATGCATGTGACAGCCTCTTTCGGACTGGCCATTGCAGGACTGGTTATCAAAGATGTTTATAAGAATTTTTCCGGGAAGCAATGAATTCCGGAACTTCCGAAGGAACACCGGCCACAGGAATTCCTGCAGCCGCAAAGGCTTCCACTTTCTCTTTTGCCGTACCCGAACCGGATGAAATGATCGCCCCTGCATGCCCCATTTGTTTATCCGGAGGAGCTGATTTTCCGGCAATAAATGCAACAACCGGTTTACTGATGTAGTCGCGGATATATTTTGCTGCCTGTTCTTCCGCATCTCCGCCGATTTCCCCAACTAATACGATAGAATCGGTATCCGGATCCTGCTCAAACAGTTCCAGCAAATCTTTATAATAAAGTCCGGTCACAGGATCACCTCCTACCCCTATGGCTGTCGATTGTCCGATTCCTTTCAAAGTCAGATTATAAACAATCTCATACGTCAGGGTACCGCTTCTACTGATAATTCCGGTTTTTCCCGGCAGGAAAATATTTCCCGGCAGGATTCCAACCAGACTTTTTCCGGGCGAAATCAAACCCGGAGAATTCGGACCAATCAGCTTGGCTCCCTTTTTCCGGATATAGTTATACGCCGGAATTACATCCAGTGTCGGGATTCCCTCCGTGATACACACGATTAGTTTTATCCCGGCATCCGCAGCTTCCATCATGGCATCCCCGGCAAAAGCGGAAGGGACAAAAATGATCGAAGTATCGGCCCCGGTTTCTCGCACCGCTTCGTGAACAGAGTTATACACAGGAATTCCGTGAATCCGGGTTCCTTTCTTTCCGGGAGAAGTACCGGCAACGATATTCGTCCCAGCTGTTTTCATTTTCAAAGCATGGAAACTTCCGTCCCTGCCGGTTATGCCTTGGACAATGAGGCGAGTTTGTTGATCAATCAGGATACTCATGAAGTTTGAAAATTAAGCGTTGAAAATAGATTACAAATATAATTATTTCTGAAGTTCAGCATGGGTAATAGAAATACGTGTAGCTTCCTCCATTGTTTCTGCAAGTATAAAAGGGCCATTTTTCAAAAGTTCACGACCTTCCTTCTCGTTTGTTCCCGTCAGGCGTACAATGACGGGTATTTTTGTCTCTATCTGCCCGAATGATTTCAGCAATCCGGAAGCCATATCGTCACAACGTGTAATGCCTCCGAATATATTAATCATAACTACTTTTACATTAGGATCGCCCAGCAACAGAGCCATAGCATCAACCACCTTCTCCGGATTGGAACTCCCTCCGATATCTAGAAAATTTGCAGGATTACCTCCGAAATGTTTAATGATATCCATCGTTGCCATTGCCAGACCGGCTCCATTGACCATACATCCGATGTTACCATCCAGACCTACATAACTAAAACCTTTACTTTTGGCAATCTGTTCTTTCCGTTCTTCTTCAGTGGATTCCCGCAGAAAGCGGATATCAGGATGCCGGAACAACGCATTATCGTCGAATACCATTTTGGCATCTACTGCGGAAATACGGCCTTCCCTCGTAAGTACAAGAGGGTTGACCTCTACCAGAGAGGCATCGGTATCGATCATCAGCCGGTAAAGATTCCGAATCAACGAAACCATTTGTTTCACATGGTCCATATTTTCAAATAAAGTAAACGCGGCCCGACGGGCAAAAAAATCAGGAATTCCGACAGAACTGTCTACGACAAACTTATAAATTTTTTCCGGGGTTTTCCGGGCAACATCTTCTATATCGACTCCTCCCTGCCGGCTAATCATTAAAACTACAGAACGAAGATTCCGGTCGATCACAAAACTCAGATAATATTCCACGGCAATATCTACAGCCTGAGTCACCAATATACGGTCTACAATATAACCTTTGATATTCATTCCCAGAATGAGACCGGCAAAATCTCTTACTTCATCAACATTTTTCGCCAATTTTACGCCTCCGGCTTTTCCTCTCCCTCCGGTCAGTACCTGCGCTTTGATAACGACAGGTTTTTCCTCCAAAACAGAGTACGCAAGGATAGCTTCTTCTACATTACGGCACAAAATCCCATTCTCAACAGGGACATGATACTTAGCGAATAATTCTTTTGCCTGATATTCGTGGATTTTCATGATCTTCCGGGTGTTTAAAGCGATAACGAACCATTTGTTATTTAAACACCCGGAAAAATAAATAGTTCAGAAAAATTTCTCTTCCATTTTTCCGAGTATCTCGTCCAGAGCTAAAGCCAATCCTGAGAGATCCTTTCCTCCGGCAGTCGCAAAATGGGGCTGTCCGCCGCCACCGCCCCGGATCTTCCCGGCGGCATCGCGAATAATCAGCGAAGCATTCATTCCCTGCGCCACCAAATCATCGCTAATCATAAGCGTCAGCATGGGTTTTCCTTCTGACTCGGTTGCCGCGGCAAAATACATCTTTTCCGGAAATTCGCCTCTTAGTTGAAAAGCGATATCTTTAATGGCGTCAACATGGAAAAATCCTCTCACTGCAAATACGGTCACCCCGTTTATTTCCTTTTTATTTTCAATAACGATTTTTTTCAATGCCATTACTCTCTCTTTCATAAATTCTTCCGCCTGTTTCTTCAATTCGGTATTTTCTTCCATAAATTTACGAATGGCCGATACAATATCCGGAACATTATTAAACAATGTCCGTATTCCACGGATCATATCCTGCTGAAGATAAAAGAACTTTTCACAAGTTTCGGCTGTAATGGCTTCTATCCGTCGCACTCCAGCCGCAATAGAACTCTCGCCTGTTATACGGAAAGACCCGATACAACCCGTAGAGGAAATATGCGTGCCCCCGCAAAGTTCCAGGGAACTCCCAAACCGGATCACACGAACATCATCGCCATACTTTTCACCGAAAAGCGCCATCGCGCCCATGGCTCTCGCCTGTTCGACCGGAACATGACGTTTTTCTTCCAACGGGATATTCTCCCGTATTTTAGCTGTCACGCGTTTTTCTACCTCCCGCACCTCTTCATCCGTTACTTTTTGAAAATGAGAAAAGTCGAACCTCAGCGAATTGGGAGATACATACGAACCTTTTTGTTCCACATGATTGCCAAGGACCTCACGCAAGGCCTCATGCAACAAATGTGTCGCCGTATGGTTACATTCGGTAGCGCGACGCTTTGCCTCATCGACTTTTGTCCTGAAAACCGCCGTAACATCTGCAGGAAGCTTTTTGGTCAGATGTACTGCCAGGTTGTTTTCCCGCTTGGTATCAAAAATCTCTATACTATTTCCTTCCTCGCCGGTAAATGTTCCGCAATCTCCGACCTGTCCTCCCATTTCCGCATAAAACGGGGTCTTATCGAACACAACCTGAAAAAACTCATTGTTTTTCTGTTTGACCCGGCGATAACGCAGAATTTGAGAATCGGTTTCAATCGTATCGTATCCTACAAATTCAGGCTCGCCTTCTTTCAATACGACCCAATCTCCTGTCTCGACGGAAGCGGCATGACGCGCACGATCTTTTTGTTTCTGCATTTCGTGATCAAAACCGGCTTTATCGACTTCCATCCGGTGTTCGCGAAGAATCAGTTCCGTCAGGTCGAGAGGAAATCCATAAGTATCATACAAGGCAAAAGCGCTGGCTCCGTCGACGACTTTCCGTCCTTTGGAACGTACTTCGTCCACGATTTTATCCAGCAGTTTCATTCCTGTCTCCAAAGTACGGAGAAAAGAATCTTCTTCTTCCTTGATTACTTTTTCGATCAAGTCCCGTTGAACCTGTAATTCGGGATAAGCGTCGCCCATTGTATCTATCAGGGCCGGAATCAGGCGGTACATAAACGCCTTTTTCTGCTCCAGGAAAGTATAGCCGTAACGGACTGCCCGGCGAAGAATCCGGCGAATCACATACCCGGCCTTGGCATTGGAAGGTAATTGTCCGTCCGTAATGGAAAAAGCAATCGTACGGATATGATCGGCAATCACACGCATTGCAACATCTTTTTTCCCGTCCTGTCCGTAAGTATTTCCGGTAATTTCTCCGATTGCCCGGATAACAGGCTGGAAAACATCGGTATCATAATTCGATGTCTTACCCTGAATGGTCATGCACAAGCGTTCAAAACCCATTCCCGTATCGATCACTTTTGCGGGAAGCGATTCGAGCGAACCGTCAGCCTTACGGTTATATTGCATAAAAACAAGATTCCATATCTCGATGACCTGAGGGTGATCTTTATTTACCAAAGCGGCGCCGTCCACTTCGGCACGTTCGGATTCGGGACGGTTGTCCACATGGATTTCCGAACAGGGACCGCACGGACCCGTATCCCCCATTTCCCAAAAATTATCCTTTTTATTTCCATTGATAATTCTGTTTTCCGGCAAGTACTGTTCCCAATAACCGGCAGCTTCGTCGTCGCGCATCAAATTCTCGGAAGGACTCCCTTCAAAAACCGTTACATACAATTTATCAGGGTTGATTTTCAAAACTCCGGTCAGATATTCCCAGGCCCACTCGATGGCTTCTTTTTTGAAATAATCGCCAAACGACCAGTTTCCAAGCATCTCAAACATGGTATGATGGTAAGTATCGTGTCCTACTTCTTCCAGATCATTGTGCTTTCCGCTGACGCGCAAACACTTCTGAGAATCGGCAATGCGAGGATACTTCACCGGAGCGTTACCCAGAATGACATCCTTAAACTGGTTCATCCCGGCATTTGTGAACATTAAGGTCGGATCGTCCTTGATTACCATCGGTGCGGAAGGCACAATCTTATGATTTCTGGATTCAAAAAAATCCTTGAATGATTGACGAATTTGGCTTGCGCTGGGTTTTAATTCTTTTGCGGTCATGTTTTTTTGTTTTTATTAAGGAGTTATAGGGAGTTATAAGTAGTTATAACTCCTACCTCCCTTTTTCCCCAATTAACTTGCAAAAGTACAACAAATAAATTACTTTTGCCTCAATTAACTCAACGATTTTAAATGAATGAGCAATATTTTTTACCGTTACAACCCGCAAACGCTCAGTTTTGAGCGTATTTTCCCGTCGTGGAAAAAACGTGTCGCATCGGTTTTCAAGCACTTATTTATCGGAGTGGTAATCGGAATCGGGTTATTCGCTTTCACCATGTATGCCCTCAATTCACCGCGTGAACAACAATTGAAAAAAGATAACAAATTATTAAAAACGCAATATGAAGTTCTCTCACGCAGGTTGAACGAAACTCAGAAAGTATTGGATGATCTGCAGCAACGGGACGACCAATTGTACAGGGCCATTTTCCAGACGGATCCCATTCCCGAATCGGTTCGAAAACCGGGATACGGAGGGACAAACCGTTATGAACACCTCCTGGATATGCCTAATTCGGATTTGGTGATATCCGTCACTCAAAAAATGGATATGATTTCCAAACAATTGTATGTCCAATCCAACTCGTTCGACGAGATTGCCGACTTGGTCAGGACACAGGAGGACCGGTTGAAATGTATTCCGGCCATACAACCGGTCGCGAATAAGGATCTCCGCCGGATGGCATCGGGTTATGGCATGCGTATGGATCCTATATACCGCACTCTCCGCTTCCATTCGGGTATGGATTTCAGTGCCAAAGTGGGAACTGAGATTTACGCTACGGGAGACGGTGTGATAGAAATGGCTGAAAAATATGCCGGGTACGGTAACTGTATCGTTATTAACCATGAGTACGGATACAAAACACTTTACGGACATTGCGACAAAATCAAGGTCAGACCCGGACAAAAAGTAACCCGCGGAGAAGTGATTGCAACCGTAGGAAACACCGGAAAATCGACAGCTCCTCATTTACACTATGAAGTCATCGTAAAAGGTGAACACGATAATCCTGCAAAATATTACTTCATGGACCTCACGCCGGAAGAATATACCCGGATGATAGAAATGGCCGAAAACCACGGGCAGGTAATGGACTGAAATAACTTAAAACTTATAACTTTATTTATGAAATCTTTCAGGCAAGAGAAAATGTTCTATTCAATCAGTGAAGTGGCGAAGATGTTCGACGTCAACGAATCCCTCCTGCGTTATTGGGAGAAAGAATTTCCATCCGTCAATCCCGCTAAAACAGCCAAAGGGACACGCCAATACCGGAAAGAAGACATCGAAGCCATACGGTTAGTGTACCACCTGGTGAAAGATAAAGGGCTTACCCTGGCCGGAGCCAAACAAAAACTGAAAGAAAATAAAGAAGGAGTGATCAACAACGAAGAAATTATCTTCCGGCTCAAAGGAGTCCGGGACGAATTAATCGCCCTGCGTGACGAATTTGACGAAATGGAAAGCTAGACCTACTCTACCCTGTTCACATTCTTTACTCCCTTGATTTTCTGAATATAATGGCACAATTGATTGATATCATCCACATCATGTACGGAAATCTCAACCCGTCCGTGGAATATCCCATCTTTCGATTCAATCATCAATTTATTTATATTTACTAAAAAATCGGTTGAAATGGCCTTGGTAATCTCATTAAGAATTCCTACACGATCGATTCCTTTTATTTCAATAGTGGATGGAAAAGAAAAGGTTTTGTGTCCTGCCCATTCACAAGAGATAATACGATCTCCAAAATTAGCTTTCAGTTTCAATCCGATATTACAGGCTCGTTTATGAATAATCAACCGCCCGTCGTCATTGATGAAACCGAATACCTCATCTCCCGGGATCGGTTTACAACAATCGGCCACCGTATAATTTTTCTTGAACGACTCTTCCTGTAAAATATAAGTCTTTTTCCGGTCGATGGTCTTGATATCTATCGGATTATTCTCCTCGAGATGTTCCTCTTCGCTTTGTTTCGGAACCACCACATTGATAGCCTGCTTGACATACCTGAAAAGGAAATTGTCGGACTTTTCTTTCAGGATTTTCCGGGGATTTTCCGGCAAAACAATCTGTCCTTCGGCAATCGCATAGTACATATCGTCTTTTTTAGGAAAGTCATAATAAGCGGCAAAACGATCCAAGACCGCTTGAGCAGGTTCAACACCGGCCTTTTCCAGCATTTCAAATAACACCGTCTCGCCTTTTCGAACCTGTTCCCGGCGTTGCTTTCGCAAAGAGACCTCTATTTTTGTACGAGCCTTTGCCGTTGTTACAAACATAAGCCATTCGCTTTTCGGGGTCTGGGATTTTGAAGTAAGGATTTCCACCTGATCTCCGCTGGATAGTTTTTGGCTCAGTGGTACCAACCGGTGATTCACTTTCGCTCCGATACAATGATTTCCGATATTGGAGTGAAGTCCGTATGCAAAATCCAAAGCCGTCGCATTTTGCGGTAAAGTTTTAATATCTCCTTTCGGTGTAAAGACGAATATTTCCGAAGTATAGAGGTTCATTTTTATAGTATCCAGAAAATCCATTGCATTGGGATTGGGATTTTCCAGAATTTCCTGAATGGTTATGAGCCATTTATCCAACTCGGTTTCTTCTTCTACATTATGTTCTTTGTATTTCCAATGAGCAGCAAATCCCTTTTCATCGATTTCGTCCATCCTGACACTGCGTATCTGCACTTCCATCCATTGTCCGTCGGGCCCCATGACAGTAAGGTGGAGCGCCTGGTATCCATTCGCCTTGGGACGGCTCACCCAATCCCGTATCCGGTCGGGACGAAGCTTATACAGGTCTGTGACGGCAGAATAAATATCCCAGCACTGTTTTTTATCATCTATATCCGGCTTGGATTTAAAAACAATACGAACCGCAAAGACATCATAAACATCTTCGAAGTCCACATTTTTGGTTTTCATCTTGTTCCAAATGGAATAAACGGACTTCACACGACTTTTCATCTCGTATTTTAAGCCCATAGCATCCAACCTAATACGAAGCGGAGCTGCAAAGTGTTCGTAGATTTTTTCCCGGTTAGCTTCTGTGATCTGTAATTTGTGGCTGATTTGCTTGTATTCTTCGGGATGTTCGTATTTGAAACTCAAGTCTTCCAATTCGGTTTTGATTGCGAACAGTCCTAGGCGATGTGCCATCGGAGCATAAAGGTACATTGTCTCTCCTGCAATTTTATATTGTTTGGCAGGAAGCAAAGAACCCAGCGTACGCATGTTATGCATACGGTCGGCAATCTTAATCAATATTACACGGATATCGCTCGACATGGTGAGTAATAATTTCCGCATATTTTCAGCTTGTTGTGAAGCCGCTTCCGCAAAGATCCCTCCGGCTATTTTTGTCAGTCCGTCTACTATCTGAGCTATTTTTTCTCCAAACACATTCTGGATATCTTCTACCGTATAATCGGTGTCCTCCACTACATCATGGAGTAATGCGGAACAGATTGAGGTAGAACCCAATCCCATTTCTTCACAAACAATCATAGCAACCGCCAGCGGGTGCATAATATAAGGCTCTCCCGAACGACGTTTTACACCCTTATGAGCCTGATTGGCAAAGTTAAAAGCTTTATTGATAATTTCATACTTTCGCCTGTGATTTGAATTTTCATAACACTCGAGGAGCTTTTCAAATTCCTTCTGGACCATTTGCTCCTCATTTTGTTTCATTTCTTTTTCTTTGTTCATGAAGACTTCCGCAACAGATTAGACTCCTTTAGGTATTCTGATTGTCTGTCCGACTTTCAGAGAAGAATTGGATACATTATTAAATTCCATAATATCCTGGGCGCTGATTCCCGGATAATTTTTTGCTATGGTATAGAAAGAATCGCCGGATCTGACCTTGTAAGTAGTATAAGAATCATTTCCGGACGACTTTATCGGGCTATTCGATTTTCCGGTTGTTTTATTACCTGATGAGGCAGAGGCAGTTGAAGTATTGGAACCCACAGTTTTGTTCAGGGCATATCCTCCGTTATCTGCATAGATGGTCAGCATACGGCCGGTTGCTACCTTGTTCGATTTCATTCCATTCCATCTCTTAATCTGGGCGGAAGTAACCCCATACTGGTTAGCAATAGCCTGAAGTGATTCGCCCGGTTTAACCTTATGCCGTATTTTTTCCTGAGAACTGGCATTTTTTACCTTATTGGCAAACAATTCATCGGCCCGGTAGGAAGCAATCGTATCTTCCAGTTCCACAAATCCATAGGCATGAGCGGCAGGAAGTTGCAACACGTAAGGTTTCGAATGTCCCGGAACGATATCCCTCCGGTATTGAGGATTCAAAGCACGAAGCTGGCTTTTGTCAATTTTCATCACTTCAGCTATCTGGTCGAAGTGAATTTCCCTGTTAATTATTACCGTATCGGTAGAAAGCGGAAGGTTAATTTCAGCAGGATACAGATTATGCTCGTGATAATAGGACATCACATAATTAACAGCTATAAAAAGAGGAACATATATCCGTGTTTCGGCAGGAAGATACGGATAAATCTGCCAAAAGTCCCGTTTCCCTTTCGCCCGGCTAATGGCCTTATTTACATTTCCGGGTCCGCAGTTATAAGATGCAATAACCAAATGCCAATCTCCATAAATGGTATACATATCTTTAAAATAACGACAAGCGGCTTCGGTTGATTTTACCGGGTCCCGACGTTCATCGACCAGACTGTTGATTTCCAGCCCGTAGATTTTACCGGTAGGGAGCATAAACTGCCAAATACCGGAAGCTCCCATCCGAGAACAAGCAGTGGGATTCAAAGCGGATTCAACGACAGCCAGATACTTCAGTTCCAAAGGAAGGTCATAACGATCCAATGTTTCTTCAATCATCGGAAAATAAAAATTCGACCAGCCCAACACATATTCCATCAAATCTCTTCTTCTATCGGCATAGAGATCAATACAGGAACGTACCGATTCGTTGAAAGTCATCGGAACAATCCGGGGAAGGCTTCTCAAACGGTTCGCATATACCGAATCACTGGTCACAGGATTGATGGTATCGGAACCTTGTTTGTGTTTATTAGTGAAATAGTCGTTATTCCAAATAGTCAGTAAACTATCGACATTCATATTCAAACTTTCAGGAATATAGATTCCATCGGCAGTCATTCCAACAGTACCTGATTCCACATAGGCAGAATCCTGAACGGAAGCCCGCTTGAGCTCTTCCCACAGGGTGACTTGCGCATGAAGCATGCAACTCATCACAATCGAGGTAATCAACAATACTATTTTCTTCATAATCTCTTATTTTATAGGATAAAAACCCCTCATTAAAATTGAAAGCTGCATTGTAAACCGACAGATCTGGAATTAAATGCCGATTTATCAAAAATGACCGGTTCTACACGCATACTCAGATCCTGACTGATATCAAAATCAAACAGTTGGGCATCTACGTAAGCATCAATCATAGTCAGTGCATAAACCCCGACAGTAATGATATAGCTCAAATCCCGGTAACGGCGATAGTAGTCTTTTTTACCTTTTAAGGCACTGGTAAACTGGGATTTCTGGGATGAGGTCCAATCATCGGGATTCTTGCTCCAACCATAATACAAATAATTAACCCATGAATCCGTATTGGGATTATCATCTGTAAAATCCTGATGTGCTTTACTATAACCGCTGTACTGATTTCCGTTCCAGGCAATAGCATAAGCGCAACCCAAATAAGCTCCGTAAACAATCGGCAACTTCCAGTATTTCCGGTTATAAATCTGTCCTAATCCCGGACAAATTGCCGAATAAATAACGGCTTTTGTAGGATCGGGCTTAAATTTTGATTTGAGTGTTATCGAAGAAGTATCTACTTTAGCCGCGTCACCTTCTTGTGCCATGATTTTCACCGGCAGTAAAAAGATGAACAGTAATATGATAACGACAATTGGTTTCAATACAAACAGCTACTAATTGAACCCGCTAAATTAGTCATTATTTTTTTAATGAATCAAAAACCCGGACAATTCTTTCCATTTCTTTTTCCGAATCAAAAGGGATCGTGATTTTTCCCTTGCCTTTTTCGTCACAGGAGAAAAGCACTTTTGTACCGAAAAATTTGGACAGGTGATCTTTCAATAATCTGTATTCCTCAGGAGTTTCCGGTTTGATTTTTTTAGGTTTTTTTACCGGAAATTCGCTATTGAGTTCACGGATTATTTCCTCTGTCCTGCGAACGGAAAAGCCATACTGAATGATTTGTTCATAGACCATCAGTTGGGTTGCCGGATCTTCCAATCCCAACAACGCTTTTGCATGTCCCATATCGATTTTTTTATCCTTGAGGCCCATCTGTATCTCAGCGGGAAGTTTCAACAGACGAAGGAAATTAGCGATTGTCGCACGTTTTTTCCCGATTCGTTCACTCAACTTATCCTGTGTCAATTGATAAGTATCAATCAGATTTTGAAAGGCCAATGCAATTTCTATCGAATTCAGGTCTTCCCGTTGAATGTTTTCAATCAGGGCCATTTCCATCACATTCTCATCACTGGCTTTTTTCACATAAGCCGGTATCGTTGTCAGGCCTGCGAGCAGAGATGCCCGGTATCTTCGTTCTCCGGAAATAATCTGATACTGATCCGTATCGATTTCCCTTAGGGTAACCGGTTGAACCATCCCCAAGGCTCTGATGGAAGCGGCCAATTCTTCCAGTGCTTCCTGATCAAAAACAGTACGCGGCTGATCGGGATTCGGTCTGATTTTCGATAATTCCACTTCATTGATGGAAGAAGTCCCGTTCGTTTTCAGGTCTTCCATCGTTATTAAAGCATCCAATCCTCTTCCTAACGGTGATTTATTTTGTTTCGACATATTTTTATTTATTTCTCCGGATTAACTCCTCTGCAAGTTGCATGTGGTTTAATGAACCCTTAGAATCCGCATCATACAACAGAACCGGCTGACCATAACTTGGAGCCTCACTCAATTTGATATTCCGCTGGATGACCGTATCGAATACCAATTCGCGGAAATGCTTTTTCACTTCTTCGTAAATCTGGTTTGCCAGACGCAGACGGGAATCGTACATTGTCAACAGGAATCCTTCTATTTCCAGGGCAGGATTCAATTTCGATTTTATAATCTTGATTGTATTCAGTAACTTACTGATCCCTTCCAAGGCAAAATATTCGCACTGAACAGGAATAATAACCGAATCGGCGGCAGTCAACGCATTCACGGTAATCAATCCCAGGGAAGGAGAGCAATCAATCAAAACATAGTCGTATTTATCTTTGACAGAGGATAATACTTCTTTCAAGACTTTTTCCCTGTTCTCAAAATTCAGCATCTCAATTTCAGCTCCAACCAGATCAATATGAGACGGGATGACATCCAGATTTTCCAACCCGGTACCAACAACAGCAATATCAGCTTCTACTTTATTGACAATACATTCATAAATCGAGTTCTGAACCTCACGGATGTTAATTCCCAACCCGGATGAAGCATTTGCCTGAGGATCCGCATCGACAACAAGAATTTTTTTATCCAATGCAGCCAATGAAGCAGCCAGATTAATCGTAGTGGTTGTTTTCCCAACCCCTCCCTTTTGATTTGCCAAAGCAATAATTTTACCCATAATATTTTGAAATTTGGATGCAAAAATAACATTTATCAGGAAATCGTTTTGTTTATTTTGGTTAAACTGTTCATTCGTTGTTGATAACTGGCAAATATTGTTGATAACTTTTGTCGGAAAAAGTGTACCTTTGCAGGAAATTGAGGAAACCGCCCGCGTAAGGGTGAGCCTCGTGGGCGCTTACAAAGGCAGGAAACAAACAAATCAACAAAATCAAATCATTTAATGACAGAAAATAATAAACCATTGATATTGATCAGCAATGACGACGGTGTGGAAGCAAAAGGAATCAACGAATTGATTAAAGCAGTACTGCCTCTGGGAGAGGTTATTGTCGTCGCACCCGACGGGCCGCGTTCCGGAATGTCGAGCGCAATCACATCGACTGCTCCTTTGCAGATCAGGTTATTGGAAGAAAAAACAGGACTGAGGATTTACAGTTGTACCGGAACCCCGGTCGATTGTGTCAAGCTTGGAATCAACGAAATATTGGAAAGAAAACCCGATTTGGTCGTTACAGGTATCAACCACGGCTCCAATGCTTCCATCTGTGTGCTTTATTCGGGAACCATGGGTGCCGCCATCGAAGGTTGTATCTTTGGAATCCCTTCCATCGGCTTTTCCCTGACGGATCACCTTCCGGATGCCGATTTCGGGAATGCGGCGTTTTATGCGGCTTTAATCAGTCGTAAAATCCTGAAAGAGGGTCTGCCTCAGGGTATTTGCCTCAATGTGAACATTCCGGATGTAAAAGAAATCAAAGGAATCAAAATCTGTAGCCAGACTGAAGGCCAATGGATAAAGGAATTTTATACCACTAAAGACAAAAAGGGAGAAACACAATACTGGTTGACCGGAGAATTCGACAATTTCGAACCCAATAACCCCGAATCCGATGAATGGGCATTGGCCAACGGTTATGTTTCTGTTGTACCTACGCAAATCGATATGACGGCACACAAAATGATTAACAGGCTTAAACACTGGGAACTAATAAATGAAGAGTTAAGAGTTAAGAGTTATTGTGCATAAGCCCTCTCTTTTTCTTCATTTTTTAATTCTTTCATTCTTTATGAGGTACTATCTGATAGCAGGCGAAGCTTCCGGGGATTTACATGCATCGAATTTGATGAAATCCCTGAAAATCATTGATCCCGAAGCGGATTTCCGTTTCTTCGGAGGCGATCTCATGGCTGCCGTTGGAGGAACACTGGTAAAGCATTACAGGGAAATGGCCTTTATGGGATTCATTCCTGTGCTGTTGAACTTACGCACCATATTCAAAAACATGCGAATATGCCGGGAAGATATCCGGAATTACCGGCCGGATGTGGTAATCCTGATCGATTATCCCGGATTCAACCTTAAAATCGCCGAATTTGTAAAAAAGAAATTGTCGATTTCCACATGCTATTATATCTCGCCCAAAATCTGGGCCTGGAAAAAGTACCGGATTAAAAGCATCCGGAAATACATTGATAAGATGCTCTGTATTCTTCCGTTTGAAGTAGATTTTTACAATAATAACAACTATAAAGTATTTTATACAGGGAATCCAACGGTAGATGCCATCGCCGACAGGGAGTTTGCCGATGAAACATTCGAATCGTTCACAACGGTCAACCGGCTCAACAGTAAACCCATCATAGCGATACTGGCCGGCAGCAGAAAACAGGAAATAAAAGATAACCTACCGGCTATGTTACAGGCTGTATCGGATTTTTCCGGATATCAACCGGTAATTGCCGGAGCCCCGGGAATCGACAAGGAATACTACAAAATATATATCGGTAATCACAATACCCCAATCGTATTCGGACAAACCTACCGGTTATTGCAACAATCGTCGGCAGCCTTGGTAACCTCCGGAACCGCGACTCTCGAAACAGCCCTGTTCCGTGTCCCGCAAACAGTCTGCTATGAAACTCCTATCAAGCATATTGTAAGCTTCGTATTTAAAAATTTCTTTACTACCAAATACATTTCACTCGTCAACCTGATAGCGAACCGTACCATCGTCCAGGAATTGTTTGCCGCCTCCTTCTCGGTTCAGTCCATTAAAAACGAATTGAATCGCCTGTTGAATGATAAAATATACCGGGAATCCATGTTGCAGGGATATGATGAAGTCATTGATCTGCTGGGAAAACCCGGAGCCTCGAAACAGGCAGCAAATCATATAAATATGAATTTGCTTCGTACGAAAGCTGATTCAATCAAAAGGAGCTATCGAAATATGATGTTAATTTGAGAGGATTTTCAATGAATGATATACAATTTACCGAATGAGCCTTATTCCTTGAATTTTCCTATATAAACAGTCGGATTCGGTTCCGCCCGGAGTTCTTCCGAATACTCTCCTTCTTTAAGATAATAAAACAGGTCTTGCCTGAACAGAGGGGAAATAATCACATGGTCGTGGTCGTATATATCATCCGTAAAACCGTCTTTCGCATGTCTGCCATTTTTCGTTTTATAATCGTAGATACATTGAGATCGATACTCTTTTTTATATTGCCCTTGACCTTGTTGTACATAAATCCTGTAGCTGACAACGGTATAACGTGCGGTTCTGAAAATCCAATAGATATCTTCATCTTTTTTCCAATTGGATAGTTGTACCTCTAAAAAAGGACGTAACCGAAGATTATCGACAATATAGAGCGTATCACTCACATTTTCCGAATCCCAATTATAAGGAGGAGCGTATACATAAATGCGTCCTTCATTTCGAGAAAAAGGTTTTGGGTGATTGGAAATAAAAGCTCCTTTTCCGACTTTATATCTATACATTTGCAAAGAATCGACAACATTCAAATTATTATCATATACACAGAAATACTTATCCTGGTATCCATCGAAAAAAACATCTTCGAGCGTGTAAAAAAGGTTGTTGTCGAAAAAAACGTTATTTATACTACCACTCCATGATGGTCTTAGCGGAATTTTTTCAAGAAAATTTCCCTCAATATCGTACAACAAAATACCAATATTTGTCCACAGGGAAATTTTTTTGTTTTGTTCGTCCAATAAAAAACTTAGACAAAAACTATATTCTCCGGGGCCATTTCCTTTCATCCCAATGCGCCGGATAAACCGGCCCTGCATATCGAAGACATACAAAAAAGTACTCCGGTCTTTTACCAATAGATAATTTTCAAAAAGCTCAACCTGTCTTACGTTATCCAGTAAACACTCGTCTGTGGTTTCCAACTCTATTTTCATTACATTATCGGCTATATCCGATAAAGGCACCGGTAAATCATCGGAAATATCAAATACAAGTGTTTCCATGTATTGATAATCCCTCTTTTCACAACTTATAAACAAGTAACCGACAAGACATATCAGGATGAAAAATAATAAATATTTGTATAGTTCTTTCATATTCATTCTATAAAGAGTTGTAAACGATATCTTCTCATTAAAATCAATATCTGATAGGATCATTAATTGGTACAAAGCAATGGTTACATCATAAATCCAAATTTTATAACTGTTTTATATCAATACAAATTTAATTATTTCCGTGAATTTACACAAATAAAACGCTATTTGA
>JAITTA010000065.1 GCA_031287395.1 Dysgonamonadaceae bacterium
TGAGTTCAAGACGATTACTTTTGAACATACGCAAGCTTGTTCCGATTTCAAATTCCCGCTTTCTTTCCGGCTTCAGGTCTCCCGAAAATAGATCCGTTGGTCCGGTAACATCATTGATATTTGTATTCGGAGGAGGTAAGGTTGCTATACTGTATGTTCTCAGCGCATAATACCTGTTTGCCGGACGACCTACATCGGCCCAGGAAAGGAAAAATTTTCCGTAGTTAATGTGAGGGATCTCAAAAGTTTCCGTAAAATTCCATGTAAGAGAAGCTCCGGGATAGAAATAAGAGCGGTTTGCTTTCGGAAGTGTTGAAGCCCAGTCGTTACGTGCCTGAAACTCAAGAATATATTCCATACCCCACGAAATGGTTCCTTGTCCCAATACACTATACAGCGATTCATTTTCCTGTCTGAATCCCGAAACGTAGCTATCGTAACTTGAAGGCCATGTATCGGCATTCGATAGAGACCAGAATCCGGGAAACTTACTGTTTCCTCTTGTTCCCACATTCATATCCGTATAAGAAACTTTTCTGTACCCAGGACCTCCAAAAGCAAAAACATTCAGTCTATCATCCATAAACGATTTGTTGAATGAGAGGAACGCTTCGTAACTTTGTATGGTATTGCGTTCTCTTTCAAAACTGAATTTTCCTCCTTCGTAGGATCCTGTCGTTTGATTCTGGCGATATGGCATATTTTTAGTGGCATAATCCGTATCGGTATAGTCGAGACCTCCCTGCATAGTCAGGCTAACGGAAGGTAAAAATGTCAGGGTTGCTTTAGCGGATGTAATGGAGTGCAAGCGTTTGTCGGTATTCCGGTTTTCATTCATATTCCACATCATATTGAAAAATCCGTCGCCAATATTATTTGGATCCACAAAAGCATCCGGCCATCCCCAACTTTTTCCATCCAAATGCCCTAACTCATCTAAGGTACGCATCCATCCGTTCTCATCTTTATAAGCATTCATGGCGGTTTTGATATCATAGTCCCGGTTGAATGTTCCCCAAGCAACAAGATGCTGAATATTGGACATACGATTCTGCGATTTGACATTGTAGAGATTTTGAACAAACTCAAATTTAGCAAACTTAGACACTTCAATCTGTCCGTTGAAACTCAATGTATTTTTTATTTGACTCTGATTAGGCGTTATTCCGTCATAATCGTAGTTGGTAAAAGCCAAGCGCATATTGCCCTTTTCGTTTCCACCTTGAATGGCCGCCGACACATTTCTGGATGCGCCTGTATTAAACAAATCCAAATAATTATTCTCATACGGTAAGTATTGGCGGGTTGAACCATCAAAAAATTTGATAGGAGAACCGTCGAATTTCGGGCCGAAATTGAAACGGCTTTTTACCGTTCTTCGAATCGTTTGCGCGTCATCTTCATAATCGTACGCATATTCGTTTTCACCCGAACCGTATTCGTTTTGAAAATCAATCAGCGAATAAGGCTCATGCCATTCTTGTCCGTATGAAACCTGAACTCCCAAGCCTCTTGTTCCGGACCCGTTCTTAGTGGTAATTAAAACTACTCCGTTGGCACCAAGGCTACCATATAAAACGGCAGCTTTCGCTCCTTTCAGGATTTCCATCGAAGCAATATCTTCCACATTAATATCATTTACGGCCGAACCGAAATCAAAGGAATTTAAGGGGTTGTAATCCCGTGATGCCATACTTGATTCCGTGTCATAGACCGGTACGCCGTCCACCACAAACAAAGGACGAGTGCCCGAAGTACTTTCCAAACCTTGTGCGCCGCGAATATTGATTTTCATACCTCCCATGGGGCCTGCTGCGGTAGCCTGAATTCCAACTCCGGCCGCTTTTCCATAAAGTGACGCCAACGGATTGGAGGTTACACCTGCTTTGATGATATCATCACCCCTTATTGTACTAACAGCATAACCCAAAGCACGAGTATCGCGTTTGATACCCAATGCGGTAACAACAGCTTCCTGCAAAGCTATTCCGTCCGGGTCCATACGAACATCAATAGACGTCTGATTTCCTACGGTAATCTCCTGGTTTTTATATCCCAAATAGGAGAATACCAGAACATCAATAGTTTTCACTTTTATCTGAAAGGCTCCGTTTTGATCCGTAATAACGGCTTGCGACGTGCCTTTCACCAATACTGTTGCACCAATGAGCGTTTCACCTGTTTCCGAATCGGAAACAATTCCTTTTACATCCGTTTGTCCCCAAACATAGAGACACGAGAATAAAATCATACAAATAAACAGAATGAATTTTCTCATAAGATAAAAAATTAATAAATTAAAAAATAAGTTAACATTTTACTTTCATTTTAACGTTTTTTACTTTTAATAAAACAAAATTCATTAACCTATAATTACTATTATAGTAAACTTATTTTGCAAAGATAATGAAAATATTAAAAAAAGCAAAAAATATTAAAAAAAGCCTTCGTGCAATTTACACGAAGGCTTTTTTTAATATTTTTTTGAATAAAAACGGTCAATAAATCATTTATTTACCGTTCATTTCCTTATCAATTTTTTCAAACTGGTCACCCATACCTAAAGTATAGTAAATACTTCTCAATGCATTCATATAATCACTTTCTTCGGGCTTCAATTCGTGGGCCTTTTCAAAATATGGCAAAGCTTGTTTGAACAAATCCTTTACTTTCACAATGGCCTCATTGTATAATTTGTTATCAGCAATATCACTGGCTGCTGCCTGAGCTTCAACACCACGATTGTAATAAATACGACCCATATTGCCCAAAGCTTCCACATAATTCGGATTTATTTCCAGAGATTTCCGGAAATATTCAATGGCTTTATCCGTTTCTTTTTTATTCTCATAAATCCGGCCAAGAACATCGTATAACTGGGAATCATTCGGTTTCCTTTCAATGGCCTCGTTCAGATATCTGATAGCTTCCTCATTCTGGTTGGAATAAATATACTGGTTAATCAGGTTAAGCAGATAATAAGGTTCCTCAGGGAATTTATCCACACCTTCCTTGAGGGTTTTAACCAAATTGACGGTATCTTTTAACTGTTCGTATTCATAACAAAGATATTGATACACTTCATTGGGTTTATAATCATCGCTTTTAAGGCTTTCATACATTGCAATAGCTTTCGGACGTCCTTCTTCACCCATCTGGGATGCTGCAATGGCAGCATAATACTTGATTTGTGCATACATCGTATCGCCTTCGACAGTCATCGTCTTATCTCCTTCAAACATAGGCAATTTCGGGATTTGGAGATAAATATCGAAGAAATTATAAGCTTGCTTATAATCCTTGTTATCAAAATAAAATGCACCTCCATTAATAAAATACGGACGGTTTGCAGCCAGATAAGACTTGATATCCTTTCTGAATTTGGACTTAATCTTTCCTTTTTCATCCGGCAGTTGATCCATCTGATCGGCTTTGAGGAAATAAGGATACATTGCTCCTAAACTTTTGTACATAGCAGCTTCATCCGGTTTTTGCCCCAGGATTTCTTTGGTTCTTTCGATGTCGAACTGTTTATTTTCAATCAATCCGGCAACATAATACGCTTCGGTGTTATCTTTTGTTTCCGGATTCTGCATAGCCCCCTTAATCAAGTTCCTCGCCTCTTCAAGGTTAGGCTTATCGCTTTTAATCTCATTTTTAGCTGCACTTATCGCTTTTTTCTGAGCAAAAGTCATCCCAAAAATCAGACACAATGCAACTGTGAACATT
>JAITTA010000173.1 GCA_031287395.1 Dysgonamonadaceae bacterium
TTGATTGGCGGTAAATTACGGTAAGAAGGATTTTGTTGTTTATAATACCAAGCCCAGGCCGGAGGCAGGACAAACCAGTTGATTTGTTTGATTCCGTCACTTCCGGCACAATACTCATAAACCCGGTAATGTTCGTTTTCCGTAACATTGACAGGGATATGGTAAGGACATGATTCCGTTTTTAATCCTTCAGGGCAAATCAACAGGGTATCGGTATGATCACAGTATTTTCCGGCCAGATGTCCGCTTTCTTTGCAAACAGTTGCTTCTATAAAACTATTGTAAGGGATATCGAACCAATGTAAGGATCGCGGAAGTATATTGAATAAGTCGAACAGGACCGGTCCGGCGGTACTGGCTCCTGTAAGCCCGGCTTTCCCTTCTCCGTTTGCGTTTCCCACCCAAACTCCCACCACGTAACGTGGAGTTATTCCTATAGCCCAGGCATCGCGGAATCCGTAACTGGTACCTGTTTTCCAGGCCACGGTTTGCATAGAGGTGATGTATTTCCAGTCGATCTCTTCCGGCCGGTTCACTTCTTTCAATACATCGAAGGTCTGCCAGACAGCTCCGGGATGATAAATTGTTTGTTTATGGTCTTTTATCGGAAGGAAAACATTATTTTTGCCGGATTTGCCGAGTAAGATTTCCGGTTTACCGGTTACGTATCGTTTATTATTTACCGTGTGCGCACACAGTGTTTTTGCCATATCGTTGTATGCTGCTGCAACGTCCCAGAGTGTAGCTTCCGCACCTCCGAGTATCAGTGACAGTCCGTAGTGAGATGCGGGTTTGTTCAGGGTAGAAAAACCTGCTTTTTTTAAAAATGAATAGAATTTGGGAACGCTGTATTCTCTTAGTTCATAAACCGAAGGAATATTCAGAGAACGGGTCAGGGCATCGGATGCATGAACAGCTCCGTCGAAACTCCTGTTGAAGTTTTGAGGTTGAAATCCGTTGATGTTGATAGGAACATCGGGTAAAAGGGTATTTTTCAATAAGTTTCCTTCCTGTAGCATCACACAGTAGAGGAAAGGTTTAAGAATACTGCCGGTACTGCGGGGAGCCCGGATAATATCGACCTGATTGGCTGAAGAGGATTTTTCGAAGCGTGTATTTCCGCAGTAGGCCAATACCTGATTCTTTTCGACGTCGATAATTATTGCAGCAATGTTACGGATGTCACTTCTTGAAAATTCGTCGTTCCAACGGGACAGGATTTGTTCGATTCGTAATTGTAAACCTTTATCGATGGTGGAAGTACAATTTTCTCCTTTATTGTTTTGATAAAAATAGCTCACCAGGTGAGGGGCAACCTGGGGTAGGGGTAATGGCTCCGAGGGTAGGGGCTCGCTCAGGGCTAATTGGTAAGTCGATTCATCGATGATCTTTTTTTCCTTTAACCTTTTCAGGAGCTTATTCCTTTTTTCTGCCAGTATCGTCCGGTTTCTGGATAGGTGTATTTGTGCCGGAGTGTTGGGTAAAACCGCTAACGTTGCAGCTTCTGCCCAGGAAAGTATTTTTGGTGAGTGTCCGAAATACCTCCAAGATGCCGCTTCCAATCCTACCACATTCCCTCCGAATGGAGCATGGGAAGCGTAAAGAGCCAGTATTTTTTCTTTTGAATAACGAAATTCAAGACGGGTTGCCAGGATCATTTCAATGATTTTTTCACCGAATGTCCGGGTATTTTTTCTTGATAATCTGATGGTCTGCATGGTAATTGTGCTTCCACCACTCACAATATGTCCCGCCCTGATGTTTTGTATTAACGCCCTTCCGGTTGCCAACGGATTGATTCCCCAGTGGTAGTTAAAATATCGGTCTTCAAATTCCGTCAGACAGATTCCGAATTTTTCAGGAACAGTATCCGATGGTGGAAAACGCCATTGATTATCTTCTGCAATGCGGGCCCCCAATAACTCGTTACGACGGTCGGAAACGACGGTAGAGTAAGGTACATCAAATAATTGGCGTGGAAGGCAAAAGAGATACAACGACAATGCGATACCGGCGATAGGAATAATGATGTTTCGTTTTCTTATATGCCGCATTTTACATCAAATTTTTTCCGACAATTCCAACCAACGCATCGTCATCTCATCAATTTTATCTATAAGCTGACCTATTTTATTAGATTTTATCAATAATTCGTCGGGAGATAAGGTTCCGGATGATAATTCTTCTTCTAATTTTAATTTGTCGGCCTCTGATCTTGGAATTTCTTCATCCAGATATTCGAATTCTCTCTTTTCGTTGAATGATAATTTTTGTTGTCGAGGCTTTTCATTCAGGGAAGGTTGTTTATCATTTTTTGTCTTGGCGGTAATTACGGAACGGTTGTCCGCAATTACCTGTGTGGATTGGAGTTCTTTCCATTCCCTGTATCGCGTGTAATTTCCGGGGAAATCTTTTATATCTCCGTTTCCGTTAAAAACCAACACGTGATCCACTATTTTATCGATAAAATACCGGTCGTGAGAAACTACAATGACACATCCTTTGAATGAAACCAGGTAGTCTTCCAGTATATTCAAAGTAATGATATCCAGATCATTTGTAGGTTCGTCAAGCACCAGAAAATTCGGATTCTGAATCAGAACGGAGCACAGGTAAAGCCTGCGTTTTTCACCGCCACTGAGTTTATAGACGAAATTATATTGTTTTTCGGGGGAGAATAGGAAATGCTGTAGGAATTGTGATGCGGTCAGTTTTTTCCCGTTTCCCAAGTCAATGATTTCCGCAATATTCCGGATCACATCCAGGACTTTCATTTGTTCATCGAATTGTAACCCATCCTGGCTATAATAACCGAAATTTACGGTTTCCCCGATATCAAAATGCCCATTGTCGGGTTTTACTTCTCCCATCAGCATTTTGATGAAAGTAGATTTCCCGGTTCCGTTATTACCGACAATTCCCATTTTTTCATACCGGGCGAAAACATAGTCAAAATCTTTGACTATTTGTATATCTCCGTAGCTTTTGGAAATACCTTTAGCCTCGAAAATTTTATTTCCGATATACGATGCTTTTACGTCGAGTTTGATATTCCCCTGTATGGCTCCCTGTTTTACCTTATTTTCCAGATCATAAAAAGCATCGATACGTGCTTTCGCTTTGGTTGCCCTGGCTTGGGGTTGGCGGCGCATCCAATCCAGTTCTTTACGGAACAGGTTGTTGGCACGTTCCAGTTCCGTATTCTGGTGGTCCATACGTTCCTGACGTTTTTCCAGATAGTAGCTGTAATTCCCTTTGTATGGATAAAGTTGACGATTGTCGATTTCAATAATTTCGGAACAGATCCGGTCCAGAAAATACCGGTCGTGTGTCACCATCAGTAAACTACGGTTGTTACGGTTCAGATAGCCTTCCAGCCATTCGATCATTTCCAGGTCGAGGTGATTGGTTGGCTCGTCGAGTATCAGAAAATCCGGATCCGTCATCAGAACGGAGGCTAAAGCAACCCGTTTGAGTTGCCCTCCTGATAATTCTTCCACTTTCTGATCGTAGTCGTTGATTTTAAAACGGGAAAGCATTTGTTTTGCCTGAAGTTCGTAACCTTCTTTGGAACAGGCTTGCAATGCTGTCAAACCCGCTTCGAATTCCGGATTTTGTTCCAGGTAAGCCACCCGTAAGTCGCGGCGGTAAACGATTGATCCGGAATTATAATCTTCTTTACCGGTCAGGATGTTCAGTAAGGTGGTTTTTCCTGTTCCGTTTTTAGCTAACAATCCGGTACGTTGCCCTTCGGAAATCCCGAAAGAAATATTTTCGAATAATACCAAATCCCCGAAATTTTTGCTTAATCCGTCGACCTGTAAATGACTAACCATTCTCTTGTATTTACAACTTTATCGCTACTCCATTATAGAAATCCAGTATTTTAGTACGGAAAATATAATCGTATTTGGCCTGAATCTGTTCCGATTGGCTTTGAAGCAATTTTGTTTTGGCTTCATTGAATTCGTATACGGACGATTTCCCTATTTCATAACGTTCCTGAGCATATTTGAATGCTTCGGTAGAAGCAATGACAGCCCGTCCGGATGCCCGGTATTTTTCCTGAGCAGCAGTAGCATTTAAATAAGCTGTTTGAATTTCCTTGTATAATGTTTTCTTGGTGTTGTCCAATATGAATTGTTGGTTCAGAATGTTTAATTTAGCGGAACGGACTTGATTCCGCACCTGGAAACGATTGAAAATCGGAATATTGAGGCTTAGCCCGAGGCTTTCTCCCGCATTGTCCTTGAATTGGTTGGAAAACGATTTGTTTCCGTCTTTTATGGAGTAATTATAATAATAACTGTTGCCGTACGACAGGCTCAGGTTCAATTTCGGATAATATCCGGACTCGGCAATTTTCAGGGATTTTTTTGTGCTTTCCAGCCTCAGTTCCTGTTCCTTTATGACCGGTTTTATTGATATGGAATTGACGTAAATAACATCGGGAGGCAACATGCTACTCATGTATTCTTCCACAACATTTTCAATGACGGGAGATTCGATATCGAAAGCTGTTGCCCGTTCCAGTTCCAGACTTTGAGCCAGATCCAACAGTGAAAGTTCAAGCGTGTTTTTTGCCTGTATCACGTTCACTTCGTCTTTAGCTACTTGTGCTTCAATATCGAAGAGTTGTGAAGAAGGAACTTTACCGACTTCAACCAGAGTTTTAGTACGTTCTACCTGTAATACGGACAGTGCTGATTGTTCTTCATTGATTTTCAGTAGTTCTTTATTAAATAATACCTGCAGATACAACGATGCGATGTTGATGGATAAATCTTCTTTTGCACGGGCTAGCTGCTGGGTTGCCGCTTCAAGATCCAGTTTGCTTTTTGCAATCTGGTTACTGATTTGGAATCCTGTAAAAAGAGGAGTTGAACTCGAAATATTCAGATTGGAATTCGATAAAGTCTGGCTTTCATAAAGTCCGGAAGATATCTGGCCGCGTCCAAAACTCCAACTTTGTCCTATTCCGGCATTCAGATTTGGTAACCGGCTCATCTTTGCAGTATTGACGTCTATTTCCGCATTTTCTTTCTGAATATGCAACTGTTTGATATTCAGGTTGTTTTCTATTGCATGGTTGATACAATCTTCCAATGTCCATTTTTTTGAATTCTGGGCGTATATACCTGTAAAGGACAATGCGGATAGGATAAGGCAAATTATTTTTTTCATATGTACATCATTTTATTTTTTTGTAAAACAAGATTTATGCCGAAATCTTAATAAACTGATTGTTCGTTTTTTACGTAATTATAAAATTTCGAAACTGTTCGATATTGAACAGCATATGTTCGCTTTTAAATCTTATTTCTTTTGAACATCCGGTTTTGATTTCGAGTCGATAACATTTCCGCGGATTTTATCCGTGAGCGTTATGCCTTCTTTTATTTCCATTTTAATTCCGTCAGAGAGCCCTACCTTAACGTATTGACGATCGAAAGTTTGTTCGGGTGTTTCCGTTTTTACTATGTAAACAAAAGCAGAGTCATTGGAAAATTCTACCGAACTTTCCGGAATAGTGATTACACTGTCTGCTTTTTCGAGTACGATCTCGGCATTAGCACTGTATCCGGCTCTGACATAAACGCTATCCGGAATTTTGGCTGCGGCTTTCAATTCAAAAAGGATTGCTCCGTTCTCTTCAACTCCTTTTGGAGCAACATATTCCAGAATTGCCGTGAATTTTTTACTGTTTAATGCTCCGATAGTTAATGTGATAGGCATTCCTTCTTTGACTTTCCCGACTTCCGTTTCGTCCAGTTTCCCTTTGAAAATCATATCTCCCATATCGGCCACGGAGGCGATGGTCGTTCCGTCGTTGAATGTGTTGGCCTGAATTACGGAGTTTCCGGCTTTAATGGGTACATCCAGAATCATCCCTGTAATGGTGGAACGGATTTGAGTATTACTCAACTGGGCAAATTTCTTGGAAATCCCTTCCTTGACAATATCCAAAGCATCCTGGGCGTTTTCACGCTCTTCCACCGCTTTTTTATACGTGGCTTCTGAGGTTTCAAATTCACCTTTCGAGATGACTTTGTTTTGATATAATTTTGTCTGGCGATCAAATTCTGATTTTGCCTGGGTCAGGTTGATGTCGGCTACTTTCAATCGGGATTCGGCAGAATTTAGTTGTCCCATTTCCGGAATAACTTTTACTTTGGCAATCACATCTCCTGCTTTGATCATTTCTCCCGCTTCTTTCAAAACTTCCGAAACAATTCCTGAAATCTGGGGTTTAATGAGGATCTCGTCACGAGGTTCTACCTTTCCGGTCGCTACGGTTTTATTCTCAATAGACCCTTTTTCCGGAGTAATGATTTCGTATTGGACTCTGGCGGGACGTGACTTTTGCCAGAGAAACACAAATGTTCCCAATACCACCAGGCCGATAAAGACAAAAAGGATGATTTTACCTACTTTTTTCATAATGCTTCTTCTTTATTTTTATTGTTGTTTATTATTATTGTTTCTATTTTTCATTTTTCATCCTACTCTTCCCTGATGGCATCAATCGCCTTGATTTGTAATGCTCTTTGGGCGGGTATGGCTCCTGCCAGTAATCCGCAGATCAATAATACAATCGTAGATATGATTGCCGTATTGAACGGAACTACGGGATCTCCGAAAAATACATGTCCTTCTGTAGCGGCGGCTTCAAGGCCAGCGCCGACTGCTCCCAGAATACCGACACCGAAACACAATCCCAGAATGCCGGCCATTGCTGTTAACAAGAGGCTTTCGGATAATATTTGTTTCATAATGACTGAAGGCTTGGCTCCCAGAGCTCTTCTGACACCGATTTCACGTGTCCGCTCTTTTACTGTTACCAGCATGATATTGCTGACGCCAATGACACCGGCAAATAAGGTCCCCAAGCCTACTATCCAAATGATAATGCCGATTCCCAGAAACAGGTAGTCAAAAATCCGGAATTCTTTCTGAAGATTGAATGATCCGACCGCTTTGGTATCGTTGGGTGCAATGTCGTGCTGGATTTTCAGAACTTCGATGATCCGTTTTTCCAGTTCTTCTGCCGTATATCCTTTTTTGGCCGTAGCGCCGAACATGTGTACCGCATCGCCGTAGTTGCTGATTTGCTGTAACGTCGTGAACGGTATAACTACCCGTTCAGACGATCGTCCTCCGATACTGATCTGGGATACCCCTGCCGATACGCCAACAACCTGGTAATAAATACCGTTAACGCGCACATAGTGTCCTACCGGGTTTTCTCCTCTCTTGAAAAGTTCTGAGTATACATCCGTGCCCAGTACGCAAACTTTGCGTTTGTGGAGTATATCGACTTCATTGATGAAACGTCCGAATTTCATCCGTTGTTGTTCAATTTTCAGATAGTCGGGATAATAACCTATGACTCCAAAACTTCCTGCTTTGTCATCCCGGGCGACATTGTTTGTCCCGCGGGGACCCCAAATTGTCGGAGAAATAGCATCCAGTTCCTTGATCGAATTTTTTATAGCGATAATATCCTGATTCCGTATATTCCATTTACGTCCCTTTTTAAAACCTTTATATGGTTCACTGGTTAATTCGTCGTAAAAGAAGCAGGAATTGGTTGCGAATCCGTCGATTCCCTGCATCATGCCTAATTGTAGTCCTTTCCCTGCTCCGAGCATGATGACGAGCATGAAAATTCCCCAAAATACTCCGAATCCGGTCAGTATACTTCTGAACTTGTTACGGGTAATGGTGACCCATATTTCCTGAAATCTGTCTAAGTCAAACAACACTTTAGAATTTAGAATTTAAAATTAATAATTACGGATTCATCGTTTCTCTTGTACCCGTGCACCGGATTATTCCGCCCTCATGGCTTCTACGGCAGTTACTTTCACTGCTTTTCGTGCAGGAAAATATCCGGCGATAACTCCGGCACAAACCAGTAGAATGGTTGCTCCTCCTGCAACAGCCAGATCCACGGTGGGGTTTTTGAAAATACTGACTTCCCGATCTCCTCCGGCTGCAACGGACTGAGACATTTCCATGCCGTAATTGATCAGTTCGCTGAGGCCTATTCCGAAAACCATCCCGATATACCCGAACACAGAAGTAATCAGGATGGATTCCATCAGAATAAGTTGCAATATAGAAGCCGGTTTAGCTCCCAATGCTTTACGGATACCAAATTCCCGTGTGCGCTCACGCACGGTAATGAGCATAATATTACTGACTCCGACAACACCGGCGATTAAAGTCCCGATACCAATGACCCATACAAAAAAGTTGATTCCATTGAATATTCCCATTGTCTGAAGGTAATTTTCGAGGCTGTTATACATTCCAATGGCCCGGGTATCGTCCGGATGGAACCGGTGAAGAGCTGCCAGTTTTTTCCGGAGTCCTTTTTCAAAATCCTGATTGGCTTTTTCTGTTTCCAATCCGGTGATACTGAATGAGATACTTGCAAATCCCCAACCGCGGTTATATAATAACTGGGCTGTAGTGAATGGAATGTAGGCCCGGTTCTGGTTTCCCCACTCATTCCCTTCATAAATTCCTATGACTTTAAAATTCAAGCTGTTGGATGTAATCATTTTTCCCAAGGGATCTTCGTCCTTGAACAAAGCTTCCTTCATCCGGTTATTGATAACCGCTACTTTACGGCGTTCTTTCATGTCTGCGTCGTTGATGAACCGGCCTTTATTGTTTTTGATTTTAATCCCGGATATGATCTTTTCTTCAGGATACACTCCCTCGAAATTGCAATTGATGGATTCGAAATTATAGCCGGCCATAGTATTGGCCCAGGTTCTCGGAACAATTTTATCAACTTCTTTGAACTGAGTGTCTAATAGATCGTAGTCTTTTTGGTCGAGTGAGATTCGACGATTCGAAGCGTTTCCCTGATAAGGCATGGAAGTTCTTCTGGCCCACATTTCTATCGTATTGATAGCCCGGTCACCGAAATTGGACATAACCCCGTTCTTCAATCCGTTTCCGGATGCCAGCAGGATGATCAACATAAAGATTCCCCAGGCGACCGAAAAACCTGTCAGAAAAGTGCGGAGTTTATTTTTTTTGATTGTACTGAATATTTCCATCCAGTCATCGATGTCGAATATTCCTTTCATACCGTGGTCTCTATGGATTCAATAATTCCGTCTTTCAAACGGATGATTTTATTGGTAGAATTGGCTACCGATTGTTCGTGAGTAACGATAATCATGGTCATCCCTGTACTGTTGACATCTCTTAATATTTGAATGACTTCCTCCGATGTCACACTGTCCAACGCTCCTGTCGGCTCGTCGGCCAGGATAATCTGAGGTTGTGCGATCAAAGCACGTGCAATAGCCACCCGTTGTTTTTGCCCTCCTGAAAGTTCGTTGGGCATGTGGTCCCACCAGTCCTTCAGTCCCAAACGATCCAGGTATTCAAGAGCCATATGATTTCGTTTTTTACGCCCAACACCCTGATAATAGAGCGGTAATGCGACATTTTCCATTGCATTCTTAAATGTGATCAGATTGAATGACTGGAAAATAAATCCGATCATCTTGTTTCTGATCTCAGCTGCTTTGGTTTCACTCAGATTCCGAATAAGTAAGTTGTTCAGAAGGTATTCCCCGTCGTCGTAATTGTCCAGAACTCCAAGAATGTTCAGAAGAGTGGATTTCCCGGAGCCGGATGCACCCATGATGGATACCATTTCACCCTTGCCAATCTCGAGATCTATACCTTTCAACACGTGTAAGGGAGCGCCATTGAAATAAGTCTTATTAATGTTTTTTAGTGAAATCATTATCTAATAAAATGTTAGTTTTCTATATAACGAAAAAATATTATATTTATAACAAATAGAATTCAAATTTTTTTATTTGACTCTTGTATTTTTTATTGGTTACAAATATATGAGATTATTTAGTACCTTGTATTGCAAAGTACAATATATTAACATATATTAATAAAATTATTTATTTATTTTCATTTTATTCCCTTAATCTATTGATATATTCATTCAGCTTTTGGGCCTTTTCATGCCAATTTTTATCTTCTATTTCGGTTCCATATACTTCTCTCAAACGTTCTAATGCTTTTTCTTTTTTTGATTTTGTAGGAGGAAGCGGGTCATATTTAACAATACCGGAATTAAACAGGAAATTGATAATAGTCATCGGGCTTATGCCTCCACCGGGTAAAGCTGAAGCCGGGATCCATTTGCCGTCTGTAAAGACAGGTGTCTTATTGTAATGGGCGTCGATTGGCGGGGTATAAGGGATGAGAAAATAAGGCGAAATAATTAGTTTATTTATTTCCTCCAATATATCTTCTTCTTCCATCCTCGACATTACTTTTCTTCTCAAAGAATCACGACTGTGATTGAAGGAAGAATGGATGGGAATGGTTATCTTCTCAGGATCGATTTCCAGTTTGAGATTTTTTTTCTTAGACTCATTTCCATCAGGGTTGGTATTTGTTGTCTGGGGTTTTAATGTTTCCTTCATCGTCTCTTTCATTGTTTCTTTCAGGAAGTCTTTGTAAAAATTCCCGTCCTGCGCGATAGCTCCACTTGTCGATAACAACAGAATATGGATGAAAAAACAGGTTTTTTTTTGTGCACGGTACATCGTTATATCTATTTTTTCGGCAAATGTATGGATTAAAGAGTTGTTGGCGATACGGGATTTTACTAAAAAATGACAATTAAATATAATAATTACGTAAAGCTATTATCTCCATCGCCGTCGAAGATTACTTTTCCATCGGTATTTACGGAGAATGTGCTGTAGATATTTGATTGGTAATGTTTTGTAAATAAGAAATATACCGATAATCTTTTGACCGTTTCGGATAATGATGGAGACAATATCGTGAGGTGGCTGATTTTATTTGTTACGGCTGTTTTCACAATGGAAGTTGCTATGGATACATCCGGTTCTGGTGTCTGGTAGTAATAAAGTATTTTCATTTTCCGGTTTACAATCGAATAAATGAAAAAACCGGCAAAAATATCCCGGACAAAATATTTTGCTATTTTTATCCTATGCCTGATGTTATCGTATGAGAAAGGATAATGGAATTCCGGATCACTCTCCTCCATAACCCAATGACCGTTGATAATCCAGTCGATTTCCCGTTCTTCCCGTTTGAATAATGAAATGCCGGAATAGCTGTGAATCAGGTCAATACATTCCTGATCCAGCCGGTCGGATTCTTTTATCCGGACGTTTTCAATAGGAGGTAAAAATAATTTTTTTATGTGATATACCAGATTTGCTACCGCATTAGCCAATACCGGTAAAGGTTTTACGACCGGGCCGGAAATTCTATTTTTCAGTATTTCTTTGAAATCGGGGTTCAGGTAGAAGCGGTATCCCCGGCGGTTACTCAGGAGATGGAACCAATCTTCCCCGGTATATAAGAGAAGGACTTTAGGAGCATAGTTTGTAAACATCAATCGATTCTCCCAGTCTTTCAACGCTTCCTCCAACAAAAGTTTCCATCGTTTTTGACCACGGTATTCCGGATCTACCCAGATGCCGCTGCACCAACCAAAACGGATAGGATTATTTTCCGAATAAACGGTATCCGGTAAAATGGTCCGAAAAGCAATCAGTTTTTTGCCTTCGATTAGCATGTAGAGGACGGTGTCTTCGTTTTTTGCCCGCGGATTAGCCAGATAAGATTTTATTCTGAGTGGAGATACGGGCTTTATTCCAAATTTCTTGAATGTTTCACCGGAGCAGAATGATTCCAATTCGCCGAGTTTTATTTTGATGAGTTCCATATCTGTCGGTATTTCTTTACCAGGAGCGCTTTGTTGATGCATTCCCGGGCATTACAACCATATTTTTCCATGTCGATCCGTCCGATATGCCGTCCGTTGTGCCGAAAGTAAATCCCTGATATACCGAAGGTCAGATCGACAACAGGGTATACCGCTTCGAAAAATGAATCGGAAATTCCTGTGTCCGTAAACGGAAAAGCAAAGGTGGTCAGCTTTTGTTCAAAAACTTTCTTAACAAAAGCACACGATTCGAGGGTCCGGGAAATCTGTTGTTTTTCCTCTAAAAAATTATAATGCGCGTGATCGGTACTATGAGCTCCGATGTGGACTCCTTTCCTCTGCATTTCTTTCAGTTGGACAGTCGAGAGATAAGGACGTTTTTCATTCAGAAAAGCATCCGGATCGATTGATTGAACTTCAAGTGCTTCCCTGTGGCGGAAAAACAGATTCCGGTTATCTACGAAATCACTGTTTACAAAAACGGTGAAAGGTATTCCTTTCTTATATAATATAGGTGTAACGATATCGTATATTCCTCTCAACCCGTCGTCGAATGATAAATGAAACGAAGGTCTGACAATGGTTTTTATTCCGGAACAATGGGAATAAACCGTATCGATATCTACCGGTTGGAAATATTTTAACAAAAGATCCAGATCTTCATAAAATTCTTTTGTCGTTTTAGGCCGGTAGAGTGGGTGTATATGCGGGAGGTATTCATCGGAAACAGTGTGGTAAAAAGGAAAGATCAGGTCTGCACCGGCATACCGGATCAATCCCGTTGTGCTTGAATGACGGGCAATAAATGGAAGGATGTTGTTCTTAAGCCATCTCATGATCATGCAAAGATAGTGTAAGTTTAAGTTATATGTTTTAAGTTATCAGTTTTTTTCGTTCCTGATCCTATTCACAACTTAAAATCTTCAACTGGAAATAAGTTAATAAATGTTAAATTTAACTTAAATTTTCAATAAAGATATAAAATCTTCCGTTTGTTAAAATTATTTGTTGATTGGGTTTAAACTTTTTTCATTTTTTGAGTATTTGTTAAACAAAAATATACGTTCTTTGTTTTAACATTTGAAGTTCAGTTGGAAATATGAGGAAGTCGACGATTTGGTTATTCACAGGTGTGATGGTTTTTACGTTCATTGGGTTATTGTATTTGCAGGTGACTTATATCCGGATTATCATGGAAAATCAGGAACAACAGTTCAATGAAGCTGTGAAACGTAGTTTATATCAGGTTTCCCGGAATTTGGAGCTTGATCAGGCCGGTAAAGTACTTACGGAACAATTTGATGTTGCGCGTAAAAAATACCTGGCTAAAAACAAGTCTTTCAATTATTCTCAACGTCTTATTATGCGTGAACAACAGCGGTTGAACATCACTGCAGACGGAACGGGTACAACGGTGGAAATTGGGGTCGGACAGGAAATAGTCAGGAATCCCCTGACTGAGGTTGTTCCCAGTTATGGCAAAAATGATCTGGTGAGTGCCTCAATCGATTTACAGGAAGCCTATCAGGACTGGTATTTTGATGTCCAGGAGCTTCTGAAAGAAGCGGTGAAGGTATGGATGAAACCGGATCCTGCACCTATTGAGGATCGAGTGAATTTCAAGAGTCTGGATGCTTACATTCGTTCAGAACTGGCCAATAATAACCTGATGTTGCCATACCATTTTGCGATCATCGAGAAAGACA
>JAITTA010000176.1 GCA_031287395.1 Dysgonamonadaceae bacterium
TCTTCTTTGTACATAATGGATTGTGACTATCTGGCAAAGATAGCGGAAGTATTAGGAAAAAAGGAGGAGGAAAAAGAACTGCGTGAAAGAGGACGAAAATATCGCGACAGCCTACAAACTTTGTGGGATGAGTCAAAAGGATTGTATTACAATAGGCATACAGATACCGGTTTACTCAACCCGAGAATTTCTCCGACCCATTTCTATCCCTTATTAGCCAAGGCTCCCAGCCAGAAACAAGCCGCAAGAATGATCAACGGGCATTTACTGAATCCGGAAGAATTCTGGGGCGAATGGGTAATTCCTGCTACACCGAGAAATGACCCGGCTTTCAAAGACAATATTTACTGGCGGGGAAGGATTTGGGCTCCATTGAATCTGCTCGTGTATTTAGGTTTGAGAAATTACGATTTCAAAGAAGCTCGTCAATCATTAGCGGAGAAATCCAGAAATCTTCTTTTAAAAAGCTGGGCGTCGGATGGGTTTGTGTTTGAAAATTACAATGCGACGAACGGTCGGGGGGATGACACCGCGAGAAGTGATAAGTTTTACCATTGGGGCGCTTTATTGGGCTTTATCGGACTCATTGAGGACGGGTATTTTATGGATAAATAAGAACACATCAATCTATGATAAACATGAAAATAGCAAGCTTTATTCTAATATTTATTTTTTCAATCATCCAATCGTAATAGATTATTCCTAATCTCAAATAACAACAAAATGAAAAAATGTATCTTTTTGATTTGCCTTTGTATATTCAGTATGAATGGCCCTGTTGCAGGAAATAGCAAGGACGAACCTTATGTCGCCACCTGGGACATTTACGTCAATTCATGGGAGAAAAAAAATGATGTGCTTGTCATTGAAACCGTTGACGGATTTTTATCCCTGAGGCCTTATGAATTTGGTGCTTTGCATTTTAAGCTTAGTCCTTTAAACCAATATGATGATAAAAACAGTTATGCAGTTATAAACAAATTTCCTGTTGTCGATTTCAAAGTAGAAGAAGATGATAGTGATTTAATGTTGGTTACCGACAAATACAAATTTGTACTGCATAAGTTCACAGGCAATTTCAGTTTTTATGATTCAAATGGCAGATTATTGCTTAAAGAAACCACAAATAAAAGACAGGAAATACGAGAAGATTCGATAAAACCATATAGCCTGTTTAAAGTTACTCCTGATGAGGCTCTTTATGGTTTGGGACAATTCAGAGATAATGCCTTAAATCTACGTGGAAAGAAACGGGAACTGGTTCAATTCAATACTCAGGCGGCTGTGCCGGTCATCTATTCGACAGCAGGCTGGGGATTATTTTGGGACAATCCGTCCCGTACAGTTTTTGAAGATAATGACAAAGGGATGAGTTTTGTTTCTGATTTTGGAAATCAATTGGATTATTATCTTTTTGCCGGAAATACACTTGATACCCTGATATCATCCTATCGGCAATTAACTGGGGAAGCCCCTATGATCCCTTACTGGTCACTTGGTTTTCATCAAAGCCGTAATAAATATGCAACACAGAATGAAGTTCTAAGTATTGCTCAGAAAATGCAAGAAGAAAATATTCAAATGAGCTCTATTTTCATCGATTATTTTTACTGGCAAAAATATGGAACAGGCTCACATCAGTTTGATGAGAGTCTTTTTCCCGATCCAAAAGGGATGTTAAAAACTTTACATGATAAATACCAAACCAAAGCGGTAATTACTATCTGGCCTACGTTTAAAAAAGGAACAGCCCATTATGCTGAACTCGAATCGAAAGGGATGTTGCTTGATGGTGCCAAAGCGTTGGACGGAATAATTTATGATGTTTTTAACCCGGAAGCAAGGAAAATTTATTGGAAACAGATTCTTTCTCTTGTACAAACAGGATTGGACGGTTGGTTTCTTGATGGTCCGGAACCGGATCAAGTGAACTCATTTCTTCCTGCCAATACATTTGCCGGTCCGGCAGTAACGGTAAGAAACTTATATCCACTATTGCATACGGAAAATTTTTACGACAACTTGCTGAAGTTGTATCCGGATAAACGTCCATATATTCTCACACGCTGCGCATGGGCATCCCAGCAAAGAACAGGTTCTGCTATCTGGTCAGGAGATATTCCGACAACTTTTGACGAACTGCGTAAACAAATAACCGCCGGATTAAATTTTGTAGCAACCGGTATTCCCTATTGGACAACCGATATTGGCGGCTATCAGGGAGGAAACCCTGAAGATGAAGAATATCGGGAATTGTTTACCCGCTGGTTTGAGTATGGCACCTTTTGTCCTGTTTTTCGCTCTCACGGGCGTCGTTATCCGGGAGATACAAAAGCTCCGAATGAACTTTGGGCATATGGCAAAGAGGTACAGAAAATCTGTACGGAATACATCAATCTGAGATACAGGCTGATGCCTTACATCTATACATTGACAGGTGATGTCACACATAAAAACTACACGCCGATGCGTCTGCTTGCATTCGATTTCCCGGATGATAAAAATGTCTTGGATTGCAGAGACCAATTCATGTATGGCCCGGCACTCCTTGTATGCCCGGTATTAGACGCCGGAGCCGTTAACAGAGAAGTCTATTTGCCGGAAGGCAGCAAATGGATAGATTTTTGGACAGGTAAGGTGTATAACGGAGGACAGCAATTTGTAACGGAAACTCCTAAAAGTATAATACCTTTGTTTGTAAAATCGGGAGCGATTATTCCGACTTATCCTGATGACAAAAAAGCGAATATGCCGGATGGCCCGATTAAAATTTATATTTATAAAGGGAGTGACGGATATTTTGAACTATATAAAGATGATGGTGAATCGTTTGGATATAAGCAGAATAAATTCGCCTATATCCCTTTTTCCTGGGATGATAAAAACAACGAATTACTGATTGATTCACAAATAGGGGATTATAATAAAGGAGAAGTTCAAGAATTTCAGATTGTTCTTGTTGAAGGCACTCAAAAAGAGATACATTCGATCCCAGTGAAAAAATATCTGCAATACAAAGGAAGTAAACAAAAAGTCAAATTATAAATAAACTATGTTTTAAAAAATAAAATTATACGCTTTGTTGGGAGTATTACCATTGATTGCTTCTGTCCGGCCAAGGAAATCTAAGGTCAATCTGTGTTGATAAATTATATTTTAATCCGGATGGAAGCATACAAAAAATTGACAGGAACAGCATCTAAAATGCTAAAGAAAGAAATCCCATTCTCAGCGGCTAAGCCATAATAGAAAACCCTGCAAATTCGTGAATTTGCAGGGTCTATCCGTTTTTTGTCGCCTATTGTCTCAGGCTTTCAGCGGAAGCGGGGGGATTCGAACCCCCGGTACAGTTACCCGTACGTCAGTTTAGCAAACTGGTGGTTTCAGCCACTCACCCACACTTCCAAGACTTTTCTTGATCTTCATTCTTGCGAATGGCGGTGCAAAGATAGAGGATTCTTTTTAACTTATCAAAGAATTTGGTGACAATTTTTTAACTTTGTCCCGAATTTCATAAATTATAAGTAAATGAAGAAAAAGAAGAAAATCATGTTGTCCGTTGTTGTTGCGATTGTTTTATTGCTAGCGGCAACAGGCGGATTTTTCTATTATAAACTCACTTCTCCGTTTTTTGATGTGAAGGAGACGGTTTATGTTTATGTCAGCGAACAAAAAGACTACAACGACCTGCTGTTGCAGTTACAATCGATAGCTAAAATAAAGGATATAAAAATGTTCGGAAGATTGGCGGAAACAATCGGATATCCTCAAAAGATGAAGACAGGCCGGTATGCCGTGAATTCTGAAATTAGTTGTAAAAACCTGCTGGAAAATCTGATAAGAGGAACGCAGACTCCTTGTAAAGTAACATTTAATAATATCCGGTTGAAAGACGAATTATCTGAAAATATAGGCTCTCAATTAATGTTCGGACCGGCCGCCTTACAACAAAAATTGGATGACCCTGTGGTTTGTGACCAATATGGATTCGGAGAACAGACCATTCTGTGTTTGTTTATTCCCAATACCTACGAAATGTATTGGAATATTTCAATCGATCGTTTTCTGGAACGGATGAAGAAGGAATACGATCGTTTTTGGACTCCGGAAAGACTGGAAAAAGCCGGTAAAATCCCGCTTTCACCGGTACAGGTGTCGATTCTGGCTTCGATTGTGGAAGAAGAGACGATTGTACCGGATGAATATCCTGTTGTAGCCGGGTTGTATATCAATCGGTTGAGGAAAGGAATGTTGCTTCAGGCCGATCCTACTGTAAAATATGCGGTGGGGAATTTTAGTCTTAAACGGATTTTATACACCCATTTGGAGGTCGATTCTCCATATAATACTTACAAATATGAAGGCTTGCCTCCCGGACCTATACGGGTTCCTTCGATCGGTGGAATTGATGCCGTTCTGAATTATAAACGCCACCAATACCTGTATATGTGTGCTAAAGAAGATTTCTCCGGAAGACATAGTTTTGCCTCCGTTATGGCTGAACATCTCCGTAATGCACAACGCTACCAGGCTGCTTTGAACAGAAACAATATCCGTTAATTCAGTCGAAACGAATCGATTTGGCTGGTAAAATCCGTGCAACCAGATATGATGGACCAAGCAACATCAATAGGGAGAGCAGGAGAGTCCCTGTATTGATCAGAATAACATGCCAGATATTCAGTTCGATGGGCACGGAAGAGACATAATAAGAGGACGGATCGAGTTTTATGATCTCATATTGTTGTTGTAACAAACCGATTCCTAATCCGATCAGATTACCCCAGAATAAACCTTTCCCGATAATAAATGCGGCAATATAAAGAAAAATACGTCGAATACTGGTATTGTTTTCTCCCAGAACCTTCAATATCCCAATCATGTTGGCCCTTTCCAGAATAATGATCAGTAAACCGGATATCATGGAAAAACCGGCTACGGCAAGCATCAGGATGATTATGACTACAACATTGGTATCCAGAATCCCCAACCAGGAAAACATCTCCGGATTTAATTGCTTGATCGATTGAGCGAGGAAAGAATTCCCATTCCGGTCTTTCAGCATCGACATTTCGTAATAAAGTGATTCTGCCGTTTCATCTAATTTGTCATAATTCTTTACCAAAATTTCCGCACCGCTTACCTGATCGGATTCCCATTGATTTAAACGGCGTACCTGCTTTATATCCGATAAAATGAATAGTTTATCATATTCGGAAAAGTTGGTCTCGTAAATTCCGGAGATATAAAACTTACGTGCTCTTACACCATCCTGGATAAAAAACGAAAGAAAGGAATCCCCTGCATCCAGGTGCATTTTTTGGGACATTATCCGGGAAATAAGTACTAACGAAGAGGTACTGTCATTGCTGATTTGAGGGACCGATCCTTCAATAAGGTTTTGTTTGAAAAAATTCCAATCGTAATCCGTGCCGACTCCTTTCAGGACAATTCCCATAAAATCTTCATCCGTTTTCATGATTCCCGGTTTAGTGGCATATAACTGAATGTGTGCAACGTTAGGGGTGGATAAAATGACATGATCGATAATACTGTCGCTTAATATGATTGGAAATGATTCGTAGGAATTGTTGTTACTGAAGTCAGAGATCTGAATATGAGAACCGAATCCGATGATTTTTTTTCTGACTTCCTGTTTGAATCCGATTACAATAGCAACGGACAGAATCATAACTGCCAATCCCAATGCAATACTGGTCATCGCAATCCGTATAGCCGGAGGAGAAACTTTCTTCTCCCCGTCTTTACTGAAATAAATTCGTTTTGCTATGAAAAATTCGGTATTCATTGTGTTTTTACATTTTACGTT
>JAITTA010000193.1 GCA_031287395.1 Dysgonamonadaceae bacterium
GTATCCCCGAACCCGACATCGGGAATCATCCGGGTGAGTAATACCCAGGCGAACCAAACAGTCCGCATCACGGATGTGACCGGTTCGCTGAAGGGAACTTACAAAACCGGGGAAGGCACAACAACAATCGACCTGACAGGCTATGCCAAAGGCACGTATATGCTGCAATACAACGGCAAAACGTTCAAGGTCATCAGGAAATGATGTGCCGATGAAATAGTTGGAATAAATAGTCAAAAGGAAGGGCTTGCCGCGATGTTCGTGCGTAAGCCCTTCATTTTTAGTGCCGTACATGATTATCCGAAAACTACCCGGATGCTGTGGGGTAAATGATACGGACAATTTCATTCTTTTGCAACAAAAAGCGTAAAACGGGTTTTTTATTTGATTATTACCGGAATTTTATGTCTTTTGATTTTTCCGTCATCGGAATATATTTCTGCATAAATAATATGTATTCCGGATTGTAGCCGTTTTCCGGAACCATCGTTATTATAAAAATACAGACTTCCCTCCATCCCCAGTAATTCGTTATTGGCAATTTGATTTATCATTCTTCCCATGATGTCGAAAAGCAGTATCCGGCATCGATTTCCGGGTTTGTCGAAATGGTAACGGATTTCATACTGATTGTTTCCCAAGTGAAATTCCGGATAGATTATATACAATTCATTTCCTGTACCGGTATTCGGATTTTTAAGATACTGGGAGTTGATGTATCCTGGAGTACCGAAGCCGCTTAGCGCGGTCGCTGAAGTCCAGTTGTCCGGGTTATTTGTTTCTTTATCGGGATTTATCCTTTCCAGAGAGACTCCTTTTTTATCTTTGATCGCTTCGCTGTGCATTTTTTCGGAATAAACGAATTCGTCGATGATTTCTTCGTTGTTGTAATTATTGGTCAATACCAAATCGCCTCCAGTATTATTCAAGATTGGAGTTGAGCTCATTTCAATCATCAGGGAAGAAGATCTGCATGGAAAATAACTGCATACGGCATCTATATTCCGGGATATAACGACATATTCTTCAGGCTCCAATATTATGGTATTAACCGTGATGGGATAAGATTTATTCAGGGATCCGTCCGATTTTCTTGTTGTGAGATTTAAATATTTCAGATCCAGCGATTTTTTTGACCGGTTATATAATTCAATGTATTCCTGACTTTCGGAAGGAGCATTGAACATGATTTCATTGAAAACGATATCGGAAGGTTCGGGAATTTCACCCTGTTGATCATCTCCGTATTTCTGATCACAGAATTTGTTTTCATCTTCAGACATTTCCCTTACTTCTATGTTGTCAAAATAAAATAAAGTACTTCGGGTAGAAGTATATTGGCAAAGTAAACCGAAATGGGAACTACGGATACTTTTTTCGATTAAAGTATTTCCTTCCAGAGTATAATCCGTTTCTTCATCGAGTTTGGAATAGAGTTCCAGTCGTCCTTTTTTACTGAATAATACTTTCATTTTAAATGAAAAGGAAGACTTATTCAGTCTGTCTTTTAAGCCTGTAATCAATACTTTTTCAGAATTTCCGTCATTCATAATCAGGCAAAAATTTTTATTGGTGTGTCCGATCCGGACAAATAGGCTCCCGGTGGATTCGTTTAATTCCCCGGAATTACTTGTCAGATAAATTTTTGCATAGTTGGAAGAAGACGGGTTGAATCCGAATTTAATCCAACATTCCCATACTGTATTTTCTGATAATGAGGAGGTGGTGGCTAAAAATGACTTTCCGTTTTCTTTCGGAGCATTCAGTTGTAATTGTAATTCCGGATTTACAATAAAATTCTCAATATTTCCGGTCCAGTTAACGATACGACCGGTTAATTTTTTGTCTGAGAAATCGTCCCGGAATTGGGAAAAGACACAGGTTGGTACTAAAAAAAGTACCCAGAGGATAAATTTTTTCATAATTAAAATTTGTTTTGATTAATAATACCTATTTTTGCAATTACGAACTATGAATAATTCAATTCATAATTGCATAAAAGACAAATTTACGGATTTTATAGATTATTTCAAACAAAAAGACAAAATTTTTTACAAAAATTGAATTTTAAGAAAATGAAAGTAGCTATTGTTGGTGTTAGCGGAGCGGTAGGACAAGAGTTCTTACGGGTGTTAGCGGAAAGGAATTTCCCGATGGATGAGTTGTTATTATTTGGCTCAGCCAGGAGTGCAGGACGTGTTTACGAATATGGTGGTAAACAGATTGCCGTGAAGGAGCTAAAACACAACGATGATTTCAAGGGTGTCGATATTGCTTTCACTTCTGCCGGTGCGGGTACTTCGAAAGAATTTGCAGAAACGATTACGAAGTATGGCGCGGTTATGATTGATAATTCCAGTGCTTTCCGTATGGATCACGATATTCCTTTGGTAGTTCCTGAAGTGAATGCCGAAGATGCCAAAAATCGTCCGAGAAGGATTATTGCAAATCCGAATTGTACTACGATTCAAATGGTTGTGGCCTTGAAACCGATTGAAAAATTATCGCATATCAAACGGATTCACGTAGCGACTTATCAGGCTGCGTCGGGGGCGGGAGCTGCTGCTATGGACGAATTGAAAGAACAATACAATCAGATTGCGCGAGGGGAAAAACCGGTTGTTGAGAAATTTGCTTATCAATTAGCATACAATCTAATTCCGCAGGTGGACGTATTCATGGAAAACGGATATACCAAAGAAGAAATGAAAATGTTTAATGAAACCCGTAAAATCATGCATTCGGATGTGGAAGTGAGCGCTTTGTGCGTTCGTGTTCCTGCTCTACGCGCTCATTCGGAAGCTATTTGGGTGGAAACGGAACGTCCGGTATCTGCAGAAGAGGCTCGCAGCGCTTTTGAAAAAGCCGAAGGAGTTGTCGTGGTGGATAAACCGGAAAATAAGGAATATCCGATGCCGTTGTTTGTCGCAACCAAAGATCCTGTATATGTGGGACGGATTCGTAAGGATATTTCCAATCCTAACGGATTGACTTTTTGGTGTGTCGGTGATCAGATAAAGAAGGGCGCCGCATTGAATGCCGTACAAATAGCAGAATATTTAATCAAAGAAAAGGCTTTATAAACAGAGCCCTTTAATATGATACCTCGATAATTGCATCCAATGCGTTCATCGGACCATCCAAAGTAAATACGACAACATGGTCGGAATCCTGTTTCCAATTTACATTTGTATGATTATCCAACCAAACGGCCGATTTGATTGCGACGGGAAATTTCAAACTCAGTGTTTGAGATTCGTTTTTCAGGATGTGGATGTAATATTTGTTCTCCTTCTGAGTAATACAGCCCCAGCTTTGAGGTTTTATAAACCCGGCTTTAGTACCGTAAATTGTATGTCCGTATTTAGCCGTCCATTTTCCCATTTGGGCCAGGCTGCTCACAAATTCCGGTTGTATTTCTCCATTCGGCATAGGGCCTACATTCAGCAATAAGTTGGCTCCGTAACCTGCTGCCCTGACCAGATAGTCGATCAATTCCTTTTCCTGTTTATAATTGTCGTCGGTGATACTGTAACCCCAAGATTTGTTCATCGTTTCGCAAGTTTCTAAGGGTAATCGTTCGGAAACGGCTTGTCCGCTGAATCCTGCCTTGTTTTCTCCCGGAAGATCGCGTTCGAATATTTGGAAATCTTCTCCCGGAAAAGGAGGTAGATGGTGGTTGTTGGCAATCAGACATGCCGGCTGTAACCGATGGATCAGTCCGTAAATTTCATTGTAATGCCAATCGACAGCAGTAGAATGGTCGGTACGGTTTTTATCGGCTGTTTGGTCCCAGTGTCCATCGAACCAGATTCCGCCGATAGGTCCGTATTCTGTTAACAATTCCGTCAATTGTGCTTTCATAAAATGGATGTAGGCATTCCAGTCGCCTTTTCCGTCGCGGCCGGTTCCCTGTCCGGTACGTCCGGTTTTCCATTGATAGTCGTCGCGCGTCCAATCGAGAGTGGAATAATAAAAGAATAGTTTGATTCCCTGTTTCCGACATTCCTCCGATAGTTGTTTAATCAGGTCTTTTCCGTAAGGAGTGTTGGTAATTTTCCAGTCCGATTGTTTGGTATCCCAGTTACTGAAACTATCATGGTGACGTGAAGTCAGTGTGATGTATTTCATTCCGGCGCTTTTGGCGATTGCAACCCATTGGGCGGCATCGAAATCCCTGGGATTGAAAAATTTGATCAGTCGTTGATAATCTTTCACTTTGATATTGCGGTTGTTCATAACCCATTCTCCGTTTCCTAATACGGCATAGGGTCCAAAATGAATAAACATGCCGAAACGGGCTTCTTCGAACCATTTCCGGGCTTCCAGATTTTCTTTTGCCGGAGTATAACCGGATTGGGGAAAGGCGGATGTACTTAACATGACCATCATTGTAAAAAGGAGTGTTCTCATAGATTATAGCTATTTGAAGTACGATTCAACTGCTAAGATACGAATTTTTTGTAAATTTGCAAACTAAAACATTAACTGAATGAAGGTTTGTATTGCAGAAAAACCAAGTGTAGCCCGTGAAATTGCGGCTATTTTAGGTGCTAATTCTAAAAAGAACGGGTATCTGGAAGGTAACGGATACTGCGTAACCTGGACCTTCGGGCACTTATGTATGCTCAAAGAACCGCATGATTATTATCTCCAATGGAAACGTTGGTCGCTTCAGGATCTTCCGATGATCCCCCCCCGGTTTGGAATCAAAGTAATTCATAATGATGGCATTGAAAAGCAGTTTAAAGTCATAGAAGATTTGTTGGCCGGAGCAGAATGTGTTATCAATTGCGGGGATGCCGGACAGGAAGGAGAATTAATTCAGCGTTGGGTGATGCAAAAGGCCGGATGTAAGTGTCTTGTCTATCGCTTATGGATTTCCTCTCTGACGGAAGACGCTATACGTGAGGGATTTCAGAATCTGCAACTCCAGGAAAAATTTCAACCCCTTTACGAAGCCGGATTGTCGAGAGCTATCGGTGACTGGTTGTTGGGAATGAATGCAACACGTTTATATACGGTTAAATATGGAGAAAATAAACAGGTGTTATCTATCGGGCGGGTTCAAACCCCGACTTTGGCGTTGATTGTAAACCGCCAGTTGGAAATACGGGATTTTAAGCCGGAGCCTTATTGGGAATTGAAAACGGTGTACCGTCACACGGTTTTTTCCGTGACTAAAGGTAAATTTACCAAACAGGAGGAAGGAGAGTCTTTCCTGGAAAAAATAAAAGATTCCATATTTACTATTACAGATGTGACAACGAAAAAAGGAGAGGAATTTCCTCTCCGCTTATTTGACCTCACTTCTTTGCAAGTGGAATGTAATAAGAAATTTGCCCTTTCTGCCGAAGATAGCCTGAAGGTAATCCAATCGCTTTATGAGAAAAAAGTGACTACTTATCCGCGTGTGGATACCACCTTTTTAAGTGACGACATATATCCGAAGATTCCGGATATATTGCGGGGGCTGCGGGATTATCAGACATTGACGGAATCACTGCTACAGAATAAGATTGTGAAGACAAAAAAGGTATTCGATAATTCCAAAGTAACCGATCACCACGCGATTATACCGACCGGGGTCGTTGCTAATAACCTGACCGACCAGGAGAGAAAAGTGTATGATTTGGTTACCCGCCGTTTTATTGCTGCGTTTTATCCGAATTGTAAAGTTTCGACCACTACCGTATTGGGTGAAGCCGCAGAAGTTGAGTTTAAAGTAACCGGGAAACAAATCCTGGAACCGGGATGGAGGGTGGTCTTTGCCCGGGAGACGGAAGAACCGGATGAAGATAAAAATCCGGATGAAGAGGGAGTTTTGCCTCTTTTTGAAAAAGGAGAAAGCGGTCCGCATGAACCTTCATTGACGGAAAAATGGACCCAACCTCCGAAGTATTATACTGAAGCAACATTGCTTCGGACAATGGAGACGGCAGGTAAACTGGTAGAGAAC
>JAITTA010000201.1 GCA_031287395.1 Dysgonamonadaceae bacterium
TTCCGGGGGTGTGAACACTTGCACCGGTCCCGCCCAGTTTTGCAAATCCCGGCTGACATAGCAACCGTAGCCTTTATCTTTGATAGCCCCGGTGCCGTACATATAATATGTATCTTGATACACCAGCACACAGGGGTCGCGAATAGTGATGTCTGCGGTTTTAAACTTTGCATCCGGCGAACTGCTTATCCAGCATCCGGTAAATAGTAATATTGATAAAAATCTCATCCTGGTATTTTGTTTTTTTATAATGATCTATTTATTGTTTGTACAAACAAAATATTAATTTCCAAACGGCTCTAATGTTATCGTATTGGCATTGAGATTCATTTCAATTTTATAAACACCCGACACAAAGGCAGGTCCCGGCACTAAATCACCGTTTCCGTCCCAAGTTTCTTCCGTCCATTTATGAGATTGAATTAGTTCTGATGGCGTAACTGTGAAATTGTGCGCTTTATACTCAGGGTATTCCGGAGATTCCCAACCTCTTCGGGTAAAGAATTTAAAACCAAAACCATTGGAGATATAAATAACGGCACTAAAAACTCCTTCGGCTGTTTTTTTACAGAATACATAATCCGTTGGCTTACTCCAGCTCCATCCGCTTGTTGCAATGTAAGGCGGGAGTGGAAATCCTATCCCGGATCCATCTATCCATAAAGCATCAGGAAGTACCATAGTTTTATTTTCAATGTAGATAAAACCATTCGTTTCGTTATGCAATAAGGTGTATTCAGCAGTATAACCATCGAAATTAGTTTTATTTTCAGCAGTATTTACAAAAAAGTCAGGACGAAGAATGTCGGAAATGTTCTTTCCAAATCCGATAAATTCCAGTTCCTCTCCTCTTGAAAGCGACAATGTCAATTCTTTATACCCGGCATAAGCGGATTCAGTAAATGCAGCCTTGTCAATGATTGTTGCCGGCGCAGCTCCACTTATCAGAAAGGTATAAATATTGAATGCAATTATTTTTACCACTCCATCTGAAGAATTGATTGCAATGGCGCTTCCCGTTTCATCAACAGTTACAATTTCATTGTCTTTCATGCCCCAAACAATACCGTTGTAATCAATTTTATTGTCATTGGTAAGTTTTGATGCAATTTTGAACGATTGTCCTATCGCACTTAAATCAACAGTGGTTATAAAATCATATTCTTTCCCTTCGATAGGCGACAGTTCAAACACATGTCCCAAATTATCCACCGCATACAATTTAGAAGGGGTTACCGGACGGCTAACCTCAACTATGCTTGCCTCCGGAAGTACAATTTCGGTAGTTCCGCTTACTTCATTGTTTACCGCTTTGATTGTTACAACCGGATAAACAGGGCCATTAAAGTTTGCCACAAAAGGCATGTGTGCTTGCAGGTCGATATTTGCTTCTTTTCCTGACAGTTGCACATCCTTCTGAAAAACAATCTTATTATTCATTGAAATACTGATGTTGAATGATGTCAAGTCATTATAGACATCCGTGATCTTTGCTGTAAACCGGAAAAGATCGTTCGCTTTTATGCTTGTTTCTTCATTCAATCCTGTCAACTTCGCATTTTCAAACTTAGGTTGCGAGATGTTGGCCCATTCCGGCCATTCCGGCTCGTTTATTTTTTCTTCGCATGAAAAAAGTAATAGAGTCCCCAAGACTATTAATATACTTTTAATTGATGATTTCATTTTTTCAATTATTTTTTCGTTTATATTTATATTCATTTTCTTTCATTGATATGCTTTGAGTATTGCCCGATAGGTAGTTTCATCCACATGAATAATGGATCCATGACGTGCGTTCGGAGCTGTTATCTCTTTTCTTACATACGGACCTTCGATGTTGGATGAGGTATATAATGTATATTTAATCGGATATTCTTCGACAAACAGATACCAACCGGTATCCTTGGGATTTCGCACCAAAGTCTGTGCTTCACGCCATGTATCCGTCACCGCCTTCCCGGGATTTTCATAAGGTCCGGTCAGATTGTCCGATTTGGTTATATGAATTGCTTTATAACCTTCGGCTACATCTCCCGGCCAGCGTTCATCTTTGACAAAAGAATAATACTTTCCATCTACTTTTCGGATAATCGCATCCATGGTAGGCATATCCTCGTGTATTCCGGTGAAATTGAACAAACGTCGGGGTTTCGTGAATGAAACAAAGTCGGAAGTCAAGATATAAAAAGTACGGATACTTCTCCAAAAAGGTTTATCATGTTCCTCGTTTCCGTTTGTTGTCAATTCTTTCTTCGCAGCATGCCAAGTAATGATGTATTGATCGGAATCTTCGTCGTAATACATTTTAGGAGCGCCATACCATGCTTGATCTGTTTTATGTCCCAAATCACTTACATCAAATGCTGAAGCCGGTATGTTTTTTTCAATTTCCCACGTAATCATTGATTTTGTCGCCCAAAGAACCGGTTGCCTTGTGCCTGCCTGTATGCCTATCATATAATACCTGCCGTCTTTTCCCAAGCAGAAGTCGGGATGTCCCCTGTATTCGCTTATTTTTTTCCCTTGATTCAATGTTCTCCAGTTTATTCCGTCGTCACTTACGGAATAGAACATGGACCCGTATGCATCATTCGTCATGTGAGCAAAAATGTATCCTCCATTTCTTGACGATTCTTCTTGTTCGTTTGACGAGCAACTATTGCAACTCATACAGGATATTAGAATCAAAATGCAATAAAATAACTGTTTCATATTATTATTTGTTTTTTTATCGAGCATTAGCTGCATTAAGGTCATCTTGCCATCCGGGACGTTCGTAAGTTTGTACAAGGGCTTTCCCATACGTTTCTGCTTGTAATACGGCATAGTTGGGAAGAGGCATGTATTGATGAGTCGGAACAAGACCTTTCGACTTATAATTTTCTTGAGCGTATCTGTTGAAACGGATCAAATCGATTTTCCGTAATCCTTCATATAAAAACTCATGACCACGTTCAACAAGAATAGCATCCAGAAATGCTACGGATGAAGCGGTTTGGGCCGCAGACAGATTACCCAAACCGGCACGAGTCCTGACTTCATTAACGGCAGCAACGGCTTCCGCAGAAGGAGCGGCATTTGTTTTTCTTACCTCTGCTTCGGCAAACATCAACAATACATCCGCCCATCTTGCTAAAGGAATATCCGTTCCTTGGAAAGGAGTCGCGGTTTCGACCGGAAATTTATTGATAATATATCCATCCCAATTACTACCCAAATTAT
>JAITTA010000239.1 GCA_031287395.1 Dysgonamonadaceae bacterium
TCTTCTTTACGATGCAACTACAAGCATGAACTTGGGGATGGAGTTTAAACTTAGTAACACTTCCACGTTAAAACTTCCTGTTACTTACAATCCATGGACATTCAACGACAACAGCAAGAAATTCAAGTTTATCTTGTTTCAACCGGAATGGCGATGGTGGTTTTGTGAAGCGTTTACCGGTCATTTTTTCGGAATACACGCTCATTATGCCTATTATAATGTAGGCGGTGTTAATAAAGTATGGAGTATTCCGTTTTCCGATTACATGCAAGAGCACCGCTTTGAAGGTTGGCTGGCCGGCGGAGGTTTAACGTACGGTTATCAGTTCTACCTGGCTCCCCGGTGGAGTCTGGAAGCTTCTTTGGGAATAGGCTATGCTTATTTGAATTACGACACGTATTATTGTGAAGAATGCGGAAAATTAATCAGTCGTGATAACAAAAATTATTTCGGTCTTACCCAGGCCGGTATTTCTTTAATCTATTTTCTTAAATAATGAATAATATGAAATCCGGATATCGTAAATCAACTATTGCAATTCTTCTCTTTGGCCTTTTTGCCCTTAGCATTTATGGACAAAACAATAATGTTCTGAATCATATAACCGCCAAGAAGAATAATGTAAATATAAGTAAAGGAGGCAACGTACTCATAGATATTGATATTTTGCTAAACGGCGCGGATATTTCATCCAACCGGCAATTGGTCTTAACTCCGGTTATTAAAGGCGCCAACAATCGAGTCGAACTGCCTCCCGTAGTCGTGAACGGGAAAAAGCGAGCCCGTCTGTACAAGCGCTCCTTGTCTCTCAGCGGAAAACGGGACAATTCGTATTCCGTAATAAACGCAAATAAAAAAACACTCTCTACTAAAATTCCCTATAAAACATCCGTCTCTTATGAACCCTGGATGAAAAAGGCTTCTGTTTACCTGATAGAAGATTTGTGCGGTTGCGGAGGAGCCGGGGAGGAATACGCCACCCTCTTGATTGCCAATGGAATTGACTACGCAGCCTTCAAGGGAGATTTTGCGCCTTCCGTTAATTTTATCATTCCACAAAAAGAGGAAATCAAAAAACGGGACGAAAGCGGAGATGCTTACATCATTTTTGAAACTGCAAAATGGAATATTTTACCTGAATTGGACAATAACAGCCGCGAATTGGGAAAAATCAGAAACAGCCTGCAATACGTAAGGGAAGAATCGACTACACAGATTACATCTGTTTCTATCAAAGCATACGCCTCTCCCGAAGCCTCTTACGACCTGAACTTGAATTTATCGGAAAAACGGGCGAACGCTTTGTCCGATTATGTACGGAACCTATACAATATTCCAGCCGGTATTCTCACCGCCAAAGGAATGGGTGAAGCCTGGAGCGATTTGGAAAGAGCGGTTTCTGCCGATTCGAGGATTGAGCATAAATCCGAAGTTTTACGCATTATCCGCAGCAGCAGCGCTTACGACGAAAAAGAAAGGCAATTGAAGGGAATTGCCGGAGGCGGTCCCTGGAACTATATGCTGCACAATCTTTTCCCGCGTTTGCGCAGGTCGGATTACAGAATCGAATATACCGTACCCCATTATTCAGTCGAAAAAGGAAAAGAATTGTTGAAATCCAAACCCAACATGCTGAGCTTGGAAGAAATGTATCAGATTGCATATACTTACGAAGAAGGAAGCAGACCTTTCAACGATGTATTTTTGCAAGCCGTGAAATCTTTCCCCGACGATAAAATCGCTAATCTGAATGCAGCTACTGCCAATATTTTAGCCGGTAATATCCCGGAAGCCAAAGAAATACTCGTGCAATATGAATCCGACCCGGATGCATGGAACAGTCTCGGACTCGTTTACATGTACCAGAACAATTTCCAGCAAGCCCAATATTATCTGGAAAAAGCAAGGGATCGCGGAGTGAACAGTGCAAAGGAAAATCTTCGCTCGTTGGAAAAAATAAAAGAGCAGTACAAGACTTATCTTCGAGATAAAGCCGAATTCGAATATAAATAATTTTTTGATTAACTATATTGTTGTAACTACGAAAAGTAAAATCGAATGAAAAAAATAGTTTATTATATCGGAATTTTAGTTTGCATGGGATTTTCCTCTTGTATCGGGGAAGATCTCTCCATTTGCCGGTCGAACGGAATAATTCCCCAATTTATATTGGTTCCATACGAAGGAAACAATATCATTAATGACAGTTTATACTCGGCAAAGGTGTATGTGTTTAACAAAGAGGAAGTTTTTGTCACCTCCTACGAGATTTCCGGAAGACCTGAGTTAAATAAAGCCTACACTCCGGATTGGACACTTCCTCCCGGAAAATATTATTTCAATGTATGGTTAAATTACAAGGGACAAGTAAAAATGGATTCCTGTATCGCAGGTCAAACGTCCATGCGCACGGCAAGAGTGAACTTTGAAATACCTGCCGCAGGCGTTATTGACGAACGCTCGAAAAAAATTCCTTTTTTGTGTTATGGGGAACTTGAACAGCAAGAGGTGGATGCCTCCAACTATGTTCTCACCATTCCCGTCATGCAACTCACAAATACAATTAATTTGAGAGTAACCGGCCTGACAGATCCCGAGTCTTCCTTAGAACCCTCTTTGGTGGATATTCCCGGTTTTCAATACGCTATATCCGCCGACAACAGGATTTATACTTTAGATGGGAATTTCGACACTTGTCCTGATTTCACCTATATGACAGTCAAACAGGGTGGCCCGGATACATTGGAAACTACTTTGACTATTCTGAAATTGTCGAAAGAGAGAGCGAATACGACCATTTCTTTTACAAATCTTGCAAACAAAAAAGAATTGTTCAGCGGAAATTTATCCAACAATTTGATAGATCTGATTTTATCTAAATATCCGGATATTGATTTCGACAAAAATCATGATTATTATCTCGAAATTAATTCCGGTCCTCCACAAACGGAAATAACGCTAAAATTAACAATAAACGGATGGTCTGAAAGTACATCCGACGAAGTATTAGATATTTATAAATAAAAATGTATAACAAAATAAAGATAAACAGCCATGATGAAAGAAATCTGTAAATTAATGTTTATTATAACTTTTTCGTTGCTTGCTTTTTCTTGTAGTGAAGAAGGTGTCAATGAAAATACTTCCGGAGAATCTTCCGGAAAAGAACAAGAAATTGTTCTTTCGATGAACGTACCGATGATTGAGGCCCCGACTTCTCAACTTCGCTCTATTGGTGCGGCACAGGAAAATGCAATCCAAACGATTGATTTGATAGCGTTTCGCAAAGACAACTCCGGCGGTTCCTATTACGATTATCATACCGTAGGGAGATTAACCGATAATACACAGGGCGCAAGCACGCAAAACAGTAGAGTAATTGTGCGCTTAAAAGATTATGAACAGGAATTGGTCATTATCACCAATGCAGGTACGGTTATTGATGAGATTGTAAAATCACAAAATTGGAAAGACACGTCAAAGGATATTTTCCTTGCCAAATTGGAATATGCGTTATCGGGAACAAATACAAAGTGGAATACAGTCAGCGCTACCAATTACACGGCTTTACCCATGTGGGGCGAAACAAGCGCAAAGATTACACAAAACACGACCCAACTGTCGGTTACCTTGCTTCGCATGTTGGCTAAAATTGACGTTCAACTGGACGAAACAGTCACCGGTCTGAAAAGTAAATTTAAGTTAAAAAGTGTAAGATTATACAATACCCAGACCAAAGGACGCATTATCCCCAATAGTTCAGTCGTTCAGAAGACTGCAAACAGCATTTCCGTAACCGCTCCGAGCCTTCCGGAAACACCTAAAAAACAGTTAGGCCCGCTGGTCTATACTGATTTCACCTCGCCGGGAGCTACGGATGTAGCCATAAGAAACGCTATTTATACTTTCGAATCGGAAGC
>JAITTA010000250.1 GCA_031287395.1 Dysgonamonadaceae bacterium
TGTTATTGTATATAATATTTTGTTTTCCATATCACTCATTGCCCAATAAAACATTCGTAACACAAGTTCCTGCAGGTATCATTGGATAAACCATTCCTTTTTTCTCAATCCGGACTTCCAGCAAATAGGCTCCGGGAGTATTCAACATTTCCGAGATAGCAGCATCCAAATCATCTCTTTCCGATACAGTCTTTCCCGAAATACCGTATGCATCCGCTATTTTTATAAAATCAGGGTTCTTCATCGGGGTTTCAGAATACCGTTCTTCGAAAAACAATTCCTGCCACTGCCGTACCATTCCTAAAAATTCATTGTTCAAAAGTACAATTTTTATATCAATATCCGACTGCATAATCGTACCTAATTCCTGAATAGTCATCTGAAGGCCTCCATCCCCCACAAACAGGCATACCGTACGGTCGGGAGCACCATATTTGGCTCCTATGGCCGCAGGCAAACCAAATCCCATAGTTCCGAGACCACCTGAAGTCACCACACTACGAGTTCGTGTAAATTTAAAATAACGAACGCCCATCATCTGATTTTGTCCGACATCGGTGACCAAAACGGCATTGTGTCCGGTCGCTTCGGATACTTTATGAACCACTTCTCCCATTTTCAGAGGTCCGGTTTGAGGAAACAACTCCTTTTTAATAACAGATTCATATTCTTTCTCAAAATGGGGACGGAATTCATTCCTCCATTCGGTGTGTTTATTTTCCGTCAACAACCGGGTTATTTCCGGAAGCGTCTCCTTCACATCTCCCAAAACGGCAACTGTGGTTTTGACATTCTTATCGATTTCCGCAGGATCTATGTCGAGATGAATCACTTTTGCTTGTTTGGCATAAGTATTCAAATCTCCGGTCACCCGATCGTCAAATCTCATACCAATGGCTATCAGTACGTCACATTCATTGGTTTTCATATTCGGAGCAATATTCCCATGCATACCCAACATTCCCACATTCAAAGGTTCGTCGGATGGAATAGCCGAAAGTCCCAATATCGTTGAAGCTGCCGGTATATCAGCTTTTCTCAGGAATTCCAAGATTTCCCTTTCGGCATTTCCGATAACAACTCCCTGCCCTATCAATGCCAAAGGTTTCCGGGCTTCATTGATGATCCGGGCGGCTTCTGCAATATTTTCGGGTTCCATTTCCGGAACAGGAATATAACTGCGAATGTGTTTTATTTCGTGCGGAATGTATTCAATCTTGCTGAATTGAGCATCTTTTGCAATATCCAACACTACCGGCCCGGGACGACCTGTTGATGCAATATAAAAAGCCCTCGCTACCGCCCAGGCAATATCTTCTGCCGAACGGATTTGATATGCCCATTTTGTAATCGGCTGGGAAATACCAACCACATCCGTTTCCTGAAAAGCATCCGTTCCCAAAAGAGAAGAGGCCACCTGTCCGGTGATAACCAATATGGGTGTACTATCAATCATAGCATCTGCAATACCCGTTATTGCATTAGTTGCCGCCGGACCAGAAGTCAACAATGCCACTCCGACTTTCCCGGATACCCGGGCATATCCCTGAGCAGCATGAGTAGCTCCCTGCTCATGACGAACCAATATATGTTTTAGTTCTTTTTTGAAATCATACAAACAGTCAAATACAGGCATGATAGCCCCTCCCGGATAACCGAAAATCGTATCGACTCCTTCATTCACCAGTGAACGTAATAAGGCTTCCGAGCCTGTCATTTTATTTCTCATATAGTCCGTTTTTTATCAAATTATTCTGACGGCACCCTTATCGGCCGAACTTACCATAGAAGCGTATGCTTTCAGAGCTTTGGAAACCACCCGTTGACGTTCAGGAGGCATAAATGCACGATCCCCCTTTTTCAATTCCTCCTGAAAACGACTTTCCATTTCTTCATCTGAAATCAATACATTGATGCTTCTGGCAGGTATATCTATCTCAATCATATCATTATCTTTAACCAATGCGATATTTCCACCGGCAGCGGCCTCCGGGGATACATGCCCGATAGATAATCCGGAAGTCCCTCCGGAAAAACGGCCATCTGTGACCAATGCGCAAGCCGTACCTAAATGGCGGGACTTAATATACGATGTCGGATAAAGCATTTCCTGCATCCCCGGTCCTCCTTTAGGCCCTTCATGAGTGATTACAACCACGTCTCCTGCAACGATTTTTCCACTTAAAATAGCTTCGCAGGCAGCATCCTGTGAATCAAAAACCTTAGCTGTTCCTTTCAACTTAAGAATATTCTCATCCACTCCGGCGGTTTTCACCACACATCCATCCTGTGCAATATTCCCTTTCAAAACAGCCAGGCCACCATCTTTACTATAAGCATTCGCAATATCACGGATACAACCGGTTTCCCTGTCGGTATCCAAATCCGGATAATACATATTCTGAGAACCTAGTTCCAAATTGAATTTTCTTCCGGGAGCAGATAAGTATTTTTTCGAAGCTTCCTCCGTCAAATGAGCGCTCAATACGCCATATTGGTCTATCGCTTGTTCCAATACCATCCCATCGACCCGAAATGCCGTATTATCAATTAAACCTCCTTTATCCAATTCAGCTATAATTCCGATAATACCTCCCGCACGATTCACATCCTGGATGTAGTATTTTTTTGTATTGGGAGCAACCTTACAAAGGCAAGGCGTTCTTCGGGAAAGAATATCAATATCATTCATGGAAAAATCGACACCGGCCTCCTGAGCTACAGCCAGCAAATGTAATACGGTATTTGTAGACCCACCCATGGCAATATCCAAAGTCATGGCATTTAAAAAGGCCGCTTTTGTGGCGATAGACCTGGGGAGGACAGACTCATCTCCTTCCCCATAGTATTTATATGCATTTGCCACAATCAACCGGGCTGCGTCGACAAATAACTGTTTCCGGTTGATATGTGTTGCCACAATCGTACCATTTCCAGGCAAAGCCAGTCCAATTGCTTCATTGAGACAGTTCATAGAATTTGCGGTAAACATCCCGGAACAGGAACCGCAAGTCGGACAGGCATTCCATTCAACTTTCCGTACCTGTTCGTCAGTAATCGATTCGTCCGCACTCTGTACCATCGCATCAATCAGGTCAAGGCCGTGGCCGTTGAGCCGTCCGGCTTCCATAGGTCCTCCGGAAACAAACACTGCCGGAATATTAAGTCTCATGGCAGCCATCAACATTCCCGGAGTTATTTTATCACAATTACTGATACAAATCATAGCATCGGCTTTATGAGCATTGACCATGTACTCTACACTATCGGCAATTAAATCGCGGGATGGAAGAGAATACAACATTCCATCATGCCCCATGGCAATTCCATCATCGATAGCGATCGTATTGAATTCAGCCGCAAAACAGCCCATTTGTTCAATTTCGGATTTAACAAATTGTCCAATTTCATGCAGATGTACATGTCCCGGCACAAACTGTGTAAACGAATTGACAATTGCAATCAACGGTTTTCCCATTTGTCCTTCTTTCATCCCATTAGCCCTCCACAAAGCACGGGCTCCGGCCATTTTACGTCCTTGAGTACTCGTATGACTTCGCAATTGTATTTTCATTTTCTCTTCCATATAAAGCCTGCAAAATTAGTCTTTTATAATTAAGAAAGCCTTCCCCGATATAGAGAAAGGCCTAATATATTTAGTACATCAAAACAGCCTTCCTCATTATTTTCCCGTGACGAGTAAAATAATGACGACGACCACCAAGTTGATTGTACTATTACAACTCATGATAATTTTCTTTATGATAGTTTTCTTTAAAATCGAATGCAAAGGTATAATGTTTTTCTTCTTTTTACAAAGAAATTAATCGATTTTTTTGAAAAATATTCTTTTTTACTATAAAAATAACAAATAAATACAGAAAAAACAACAAACTAACAGAAAAAATTGGACAAAAATTTCAAATCACATCTTATTTGCATTTATTCGCAGCCATCAGTTGCATTGTTAAGTAACTTACAGTAAATTTGCATCCGATTCAAATAAAAAATGTTCCTGATTTCAAAATAAAAAAATGAAAATATATAATTTCGACGAAATAATTGATCGTCGCGGCACTGATTGTGTCAAATACGATAAGCTAAAGGTACTTTTCGGCAATGAGAACCTCATACCGTTATGGGTAGCCGATATGGATTTCAAAGTAGGAGATTTCATTACCGAAGCATTGAAAAAACATTGTGAACATGGTATCTTCGGTTATCCCATGATTCCTCAGGATTACTTTTCAACTATAAAAAACTGGATTTTAAGCCATCATCAATGGGATATCAAAGAAGATTGGATCAGTTTTGTTTCGGGTGTCGTTAAAGGAATCGCCTATACTGTAATGCATTTTACACAGCCGGGAGATAAAATCATTATTCAACCTCCGGTTTATCATCCGTTCAGAATCGTTCCCGAAATGAATCACCGGAAAATTGTTTTTAATCCCTTAATAGAAGAAAACGGAAAATACCGGATGGATCTGGACGGGCTTCAACAAATTCTGGAGAAAGAAGACTGTAAAATGTTGATCCTGAGCAATCCTCATAATCCGGTTGGAATTACCTGGGATGCAAATACCCTGAAAAAATTAGCGGATATTTGTTTCAAGAGGAATGTGCTTGTCATTTCCGATGAAATACATTCGGACATGGCTCTTTTCGGAAATAAACACATTCCTTTTGCATCGGTTTCCGAACATGCCGCAAATAATAGTATTACACTTATGGCACCAAGTAAAACTTTCAATATCGCCGGAATTGTCAGTTCTTTTGCCATTATTCCCAACGATAAACTCAGGCATAATTTCTTCGAATTCTTACATGGAGGAGAATTCAATCAAGGAAATCTGTTCGCATACATTGCCACAGAGGCTGCATATAAACACGGTGAAGACTGGATGAAGCAAATGTTGAATTACATAGAAGAAAATATATTCTTTATTGAAAATTACATCCGAAAAAATATTTCGGAAATTACAGTCGTCCGGCCGGAAGCTTCATTTTTAATCTGGTTGGATTGCCGGAAGCTGGATTTATCTCAGAAAGAATTGAGTTCCCTGTTTGTTGACAAAGCCGGATTAGCTCTCAACGATGGAGAAATGTTCGGTATCGAAGGAAAAGGATTCATGCGGATGAATGTGGGATGTTCCAGGTTAATCCTGAAGAAAGCGTTGGAAAACCTGAGGAAAGCGGTATCATCTCGCATTACAACAAACAAACGCTAAATATTTCATATGTACATCATTTTATTTTTAAAAGACATATGGAACTCGCGTCATTGTTGACTACGCCGATTATTTCGTAATTGGCTAATGCCGATTCTACGAATTCATGCTCTTTGGTGCAAGTTTTGCATGCCCGTTTCATTAATTTGTCAAATCGGAAACAATAGTGGAAAATTTAATATTTTAGCGGAAAGAACGGGATTCGAACCCGTGATGCCCTTTAGGGGCATACACGCTTTCCAGGCGTGCCTCTTCAACCACTCGAGCACCTTTCCTTAAATTTTGCGAGTGCAAAGTTAACAGATATTTTGATACCGGCAAAAAATAGTCATAGAAAATTAAATGCATCGGGGCACACTTACTTCCGGAGCTATTCATATAGGTTTTACCTTACAAGAGTTTGAAAAATTAAAAGAAATTATTTGCCACTATTTTTCGGAAGGTGTGAAATATTCCAAACAACAGGTTATTGATATGAAGGAACTGAAGATGATAAACTGGAACTGAGGAAAAATGACATAAATAGACCTACATGCCTTGTTTCGGATAACCGGTATTTATTTTCTCATAAGCCATTCTTTTGCCGCTCTCATACATAATTTCTCCACAGTAGGTAAAATTCATTTTTAACAATATTTTTTGCATGTAACTGTTATCGAAATTGGTATCAACGCGGAAACTATAAATGCCATTATGAAAGCTTAATTCTTCCACTTTCCGCATAAACAATGCAGCGATGCCTTGTCGTTTCACTTCTTCGGCAACTGCCAAACGGTGTACCACAACATAAGGCAAATCAGTAAGCCATGCGCCGTCGATGGAATTGTAGGCGGGTTCACCATCAAAAATAATGGCTCCGTAAGCGATTACATCATGATCGCTATACAACACATAACCACATCCGCTTTCAATATCATGCATGATATTATCTAAATCCGGATAACCGTCCTGCCATTGCCTGCTGCCCCGTAAACGCATCTGCTCTTTGGCTTGCAGGATAATTTGCCAGATTCTTCCGGAATCCGCTGCCGTGGCTTTACGAAATACAATTTCTTCATCCATGATGCAAAGATAAATTTTTCTTGATATTTTTACAAAATCACACTTTTTCTTCCAGCAAGAAAATATCTGCAAGAAACATTTTTAAAAATTTTGTTTTTTTGAAAAAACATTTTTACACCACCGGAATATCTTGTTCTTTCAGCATTTGCAAACCGATATCCTTTAATTTGAATTTTTGAATTTTTCCGCTTCCGGTCATAGGAAAAGCATCCACGAATAGGATATATTTCGGAACCTTATGTCGTGCGATTTGTCCACGGCAAAACTCTTTGATTTCTTCCGGATTCGGAGTTACTCCTTCCCAGAGTATGACGAAAGCGCCGACTTCTTCCCCATATTTTTCGGAAGGAATACCGACAACCTGAACATCCCTGATGCCCTCCATGTGATAGAGAAATTCTTCTATTTCCCGCGGATAAATGTTCTCTCCTCCGCGGATAATCATATCCTTGATACGTCCGGTAATGCGGTAATAGCCGTTTTCGTCCTTTACGCCCAAATCTCCCGAATGAAGCCACCCTTCACGGTCGATGACTTCCGCAGTTGCCTGGGGATTCCGGTAATAACCCTTCATAACCAGGTAACCGCGACAACAGACTTCACCCTGTTCTCCGATTTTACATTCCTCTCCGGTTTCCGGATTGACTATCCTGACCTCAGTAAAAGGATATTCTTTCCCAACGGTTGTACAACGGGCTTCGAACGGATCTTCAATAACCGAATGGGTCATTCCCGGAGAAGATTCGGTCAATCCATACACACTGGTAATGTGCGTGATATGGAGCTTTTCCGTCACCCTTTTCATGAGTTCAATAGGACAAAGAGAGCCGGCCATAATTCCTGATCTCAGCGACGAAACATCGAACATGTTAAACATCGGATGATCGAGTTCCGCAATGAACATCGTCGGCACTCCGTATAAGAGAGTACATCTTTCCTTGTGGACGGAAGCCAGGACAACCAACGGATCGAAACGTTCGACCATCACCTGGGTTGTACCGTGAGTCAAACAGGCCATAGTGGCAAGCACAATGCCAAAGCAATGGAATAGCGGGACACAACAACAAAGTTTGTCTTCTCCTGTGAAGTGCATCCCCTCCCCTGTAAAATAACCGTTATTGACAATATTGTGGTGTGAAAGCATAACTCCTTTTGGAAATCCCGTCGTACCGGAAGTATACTGCATATTGACAACATCATGGCAATTGACCCGGCTTTTCATTTTGCAAAGTTGCTCATCACTCACATTGTTGCCTAAAAGCAACAATTCCGGCGTGTTATACATTCCGCGGTATTTTTCCTGTCCGATGAAAACAATATTTTTTAACTTCGGAAAACGTTTGCTGTCAAGATATCCCCGTTGCGATGTTTTCAATTCGGGAAGCATCGTGTTGACCATATCGATGTAACTTCCGTCGAACACCCCTTCCGTGATACAAAGAGTCTGTATATCGGAATTTTCAACCAAGTATTCCAATTCGTGTTGTTTATAATTGGTATTCACCGTAACCAC
>JAITTA010000073.1 GCA_031287395.1 Dysgonamonadaceae bacterium
AGAACCGGTCCGGTTTGATACTTTCAAAGGAAAATATGTCCTGATTGTAAATACTGCCTCCAAATGTGGTTTTACTCCACAGTTCAAGGATCTGGAAGAATTATATCAGCAGTATAAGGACAAATTGGTTGTGATTGGATTTCCTTCGAATGATTTTGGGTCTCAAGATCCCGGGACAAACAAGGAAATTGCTGAGTTCTGCCAAATGAATTATGGGGTTAATTTCTTGATGATGGAAAAATCTCCGGTAAAGGGAGAATCTAAAAATGTTGTTTATCAGTGGCTTACAGATATTAAGAAAAACGGTTGGAATACTCAGGAACCTACCTGGAATTTTTGTAAATACCTGATAGATCCGTCGGGAAATTTATTGTCTTTTTATCCTTCAAAAGTGAAACCGGTCAGTGAGGAAATCACCGGGATTCTTTCCCGGTGACAGTCGTGGCAGGTCTTTAATGCGTTGATCGCCTGGTAAGATCCGCCATTGAAAATTTTACGCCAAAAAACGTTGACAAAATATCGAAATTAATATTTCCATATTAAAGATGACCCCCCATACGGATAGTTCGTATTCCCGGTTTCTTAAAAACAAATATATTGATACAGATGAGAACGAGGAAAAGGACAGAGAAGTGAAAAAGAATATCCACAGTTTAAGAGTTGTTTCTAACGAGGCCATTAATAGTAGTATGGAACAGAGAATAAAGAAGAGTATAGCATAGATCCAGTTTAATATTTTTGTACTTTTAATTAATGATAATAACAAGACAACGATTGAAATAATAATCGATTCCGAGAGTATTACAAACGCACCCCATCCTATCTTGTCGTTATAAAAAGTCCACAGAGCCGTTATCATAAGGAATAACGGAAAAATACGCAAATATTTATTGATATTTTTGTCCCGGATCGCTTCTTTTGTAAATAACGGCTTACATCCTGCAATTGTTACCAACATCAGCAACATGCTTGCGAGTAAAATGATTGAACTTCCTTCCATTGTAATTTTTTATTTTATTTTATTCCATTTTTTTGATACGACCATTGAATAGCATTTTATAGATTAATTGAGGTCGACTTGCATCAAATCCATGAGCGTTGAATCTCAGTGTCATCATTAAAAAGATATCGCAGACTGTAGAATATTCGTCTTCAGTAGGAATTTCTATATTTTCGGTCACTCCGTTTGATTTATAAAAGTCATTTCCGGCCACTTCTCCGGCCACTTTGTCCTCTTTATTCCATAAATGGATATGTTTTACCAGTTGTGTATTTCCCGGGTTTTCCGGATTTTTATAGACATGAATGCCACCTATATTTGACTCTAATTCACAGTTTTGTAAAATATTCAGAATTGTTGTGATAAAGTTCGGTTCATTAAATGCCGGAGTAGCAACAGTTATTAAGTACACGCTCTTCCCTTTCTTTGTAAGTTGGTTTACTGCCTGTAATGATACATTTCCACCATGACTATGCCCTATCAAAACAATCTCATTAAACCCTTGAGAATTATTCAGGACATAATTGATTAAATCTTGAGCTGCCAGATTTCTATATAGGAATCCAATATCAAGGGTTGCCTGTTGTAGTAATCCGTTGTATTCCGTCCAACTAAACTTATCATCGTATTGATTTGTATTTGCAATACACAATAAAGCGTTTTCCGCCAAAGGATGTTCCAGCCACCGATCACTATTTGATTGCGTCCCATGCACAAAAAAAGCTTTTCTTGTTGTCGAAACGGGAGGCTTCATAATCTCCTCTTCTCCTATAAAGGATTTAAACTTTAAAAGATCTTGTTCATTTTTAAAAGAGAAAGCAATGATGGCATCTATACTCTTAACGTATACGGAAGTGTAGATCTTACTTCCTACGTGATCGCTGAAAGATAATTCTTCAAGATTTTGTCCTTTCCGTTGTTTTGCATAAAAGAAAAATTGTATCATCATTTCTTCAAAAAAATCTTTCAGATGTTCGTTATAAAAAATATGATCTGCTTTTACCTGGAAATCTGTTTTTGAGTTAATCTTTTTAATGTCTTTCGACGTCAATTTTTTTGAGTTGATAAAATTTATTTGATTTTGTATAGCATCTTTAACAGCATAAATGTATCGTGTTATTTCTCCTCTTTCCGATTCATCCTTTCTCATGCTATCCTCATCTCCCTCGAACGGATTCACGAGCAAAGCCGGGTCGTGGATCTCGTCCCACTGCCATTTGGCCAGGTGCGTCCCTCCGCCGTAATCCATCAGGTTATCCGTCTGAGCCTTCAGCGACTTGGCCGTACCGCCGTACTCCCCGTCGAACGTATGCTGCAACCGGAACAGGCCGTGTCCCAGTTCGTGGGCGATTGTCCAATCGATATCCCCCCCGTTGCCCGTAAACAGGTAACCGAACTGCTTGCCACGGGGCAGTTCGCCCGCAGGATTCGAATCTCCGACCTGACCTTTATCCAGGATAAACAGGTAAACGGAACTTTTATCCGTACCCCGTTGCGATTTGTACGCCGAGTTCAGAGACTTCATCTCGTCCGTGTACGCCGAGAACAGACCGCT
>JAITTA010000298.1 GCA_031287395.1 Dysgonamonadaceae bacterium
ATGCGAGTTCCATACGACCATTAAAAAACAAATTATTATCGTATGAATAAAGTCAAGATCGATTGTTATTTGAAACAAAATGCGGATATCTTAATCAAATATTCAAGTTTTATTTCTAACATTGGGCTGTTTAATGGAAAAATGGGCATTGCAATATTCTTGTACCGATATGCAAACTATACAAAAGAAAAATCATACGAATTGTATGCAAATGAGCTTTTAGATGAAATAATTGATGATTTACACGCAGGCATGCCTGTCCGTATTGAAGATGGATTGTGTGGAATCAGATTGGGAATAGAATATTTATTAAAGAAAAAATATATCAATATTGATTCTAATGATTTATATGTTGAATTGGATCATTTTATTGAGAATTATGAATTAGACGATATCTGTGAAAGGGGAGCTTTCGCCAAAGGAATGTATTGGGTATTATTAAAAAACCAAGATCTAAATAGTCATGAATTCAGTAATATCCTCGACAAATTAATTTCCGAGTTGTTAAAAGTTAACTGTGAAGGCACTTCCCTTTTCCCTAAAATGATTCAATCATTATTATTCATTGTTTGGAGTTGTTTGCAAAATGAAATACAAATTGAAAAAATAAAGTCTATTTTTAATGAATTATCGATTATTATTGAGAATAAATTATTTTTTGAAGATTTTGACGGAAGCGTTTACATGATGTTTTTATTGTATAAAAAAATATCACAATTGGAGTTGTTTGAGAAAGAAAATAATAATAACTTACCAGAACATATACCTGCTTTTTCAGATGTTTTATTTGTATCAAAATATATACTAATAACTGATTTGGATATTTCCGGAACGCCTGATATGTTTGAAAACAAGTTGGTTCAAATAATCAACGATAAAGATTTAATTGATGAATTATTTTATTTAACAAATATTAATAATTTGTCACTGGATCATTGTTTAACCGGTTTAGGGTGGTCCTTATTGGAATATGTTGATAAATGCGAATAGTATCAAGTTAGGGCGCTACTGATTTAAATTATAAATAATTCAATTTACATGAAATGAAACCGAATCACTAAAAATACCGCATACATGGTATTTCACAAACAGTCTAATCTGCTTATCTTTGCATTGTTGATTATCGTACCGATATCATCAAAAAATAATTAACGCATAAAATGATAGTTATGAATAATTTGAAGTTTGAAACATTACAAGTGCATGCCGGACAGGAAGTGGATAAGACAACCCATGCGAGGGCTTTGCCTATTTACCAGACATCATCCTATGTTTTTGAGGATGCAAAAGACGGAGCCGATTTATTTGGCTTACGCAAATTCGGTAATATCTACACCCGCCTGCAAAATCCGACAACAGATGTTTTTGAGAAACGGGTAGCGGCCTTGGAGGGTGGTGTAACCGGACTTGCAACTTCGTCGGGACAGTCGGCGCAATTTCTTGCTCTGAACAATATATTGCAAGTCGGAGATAATTTTGTGACCACTTCGCACTTGTACGGGGGAACTTACAACCAATTCAAATCGCAGTTCAAACGGTTGGGTATCGAAGCGCGTTTTACACCTGACGATGAACCGGACTCTTTCGAAAAATTCATCGACAAAAATACCAAAGCGATCTATCTGGAAACCCTTGGAAACCCGGAATTGAACATTCCCGATTTCGATGCTATTGCAACTGTTGCTCAGGCGCACGATATCCCCTTGATCGTGGATAATACTTTTGGCGCAGGCGGTTACCTGTTTCGTCCGATAGAACACGGTGCTTCCGTCGTCGTGGAATCGGCAACCAAATGGATTGGCGGCCACGGCACTTCGCTTGGAGGCGTGATCGTCGATAGCGGTAAATTCAACTGGGGAAACGGGAAATTTCCCACTTTCACCGAACCTTCGGATAGTTATCATGGTCTGGTTTTCTGGGATGTTTTCGGTACCGATGGTCCTTTCGGCAATATCGCTTTCAACATCCGCGCTCGTGTGGAAGGATTACGCGATTGGGGAAATACCATCAGTCCGTTTAACTCTTTCCTGTTGGTACAAGGGCTTGAAACGCTATCGCTCCGGGTAGAACGCCACGTAGAAAATACGCAGGCTTTGGCGGAATGGCTCGAACAGCATCCGAAGGTGGAATATGTCAACTATCCCGGACTGAAAAGCAATAAATATTATCGTTTAGCTAAAAAATATTTCCCGAAAGGCCCCGGCGCTGTTTTGACTTTCCGTCTGAAAGGCGAAGCTGCCAATGCCGATCAATTAATAAATAATGTGAAACTGCTCAGCCACCTTGCTAATGTAGGCGATGCCAAATCGCTGATTATCCATCCGGCGGCAACAACACACGAACAACTTTCGCCGGAAGACCAAAAAGCGTCAGGCGTTGAACCGGGTTTGTTGCGTATTTCGGTAGGTATCGAACATATTGATGACATCAAAGCGGATATTCAACAGGCTTTGGAAAAAATATAAATGAATTCAATACCCGCTTCGTTTGCGAAGCATCATTTTATAACCTGTAAGCGTATGTTTTTGTGTCCTGTCGTGTCCACTGTATAAAAAGACAAAAGTCTGTTAGTCAGTAGATTAATAGACTTTTGTCTTTGTTTGTCATTTGTTGTCTTTCGACCTTTTTGCCTTTCGGTGGGCGTTGACGGATTTTACTTGTCCTATCTAACCCGTATGCTGTCAGCAATTTAACTTTCAAGATTATATTCTACTCACTCGTTGCACACTCCGTTTTTGGAGCATATTTTAAGAGAACTTTATCTCTTTAAGTGTAAGCCCCCGATCAAGTACATCTTTTTTCCTGTACAATAAAGTCAGACCTTTGTGTTCTACAGGAGGAAGAACCACATAGAAATCCTTTCGGATAATAGCTATTTTGTTGTCTGTCTTCAGCCGGGAGATTTTCCTGCGGATAGCTTGTTCGGAAGAATCAAATTTAAAATCGACCAAATCATCATCAGGAGGGAATATAGTAGATAAGAATATGTATAATTTTTTCGGTGATCTATGTTTACAGTACAGGGTTCAACAAAAAAACGAGAGCGTTGCTAATGAACGCCCTCGTTTCTTTGTTGCGGAGGCAAGACTCGAACTTACGACCTTTGGGTTATGAGCCCAACGAGCTACCAACTGCTCCACTCCGCGATATGAAGGTGCAAAGGTACGACATATTTTTGAAAAACAAAATTTTTTGATTTTTTTTTCAAAAAATATAGTTGAAATAAACATTTTTATTGTATTTTCGCACACTAATTCGATTAATGTGCAGTCTCAATCAGTATCATGTCTAAAACCAGAGAAAAGTTGATAGAAGTAGCCAGACAACTGTTCGCCAGAGCCGGAGTTGAAAATACGACCATGAATGATATTGCTGTTTTTTCCAAAAAAGGGCGGCGTACTTTGTACACCTATTTCAAAAGTAAAAAAGAGATCTATCATGCTGTTATTGAGTCGGAACTGACACCGCTCTACAAGTCGTTGCAAGCGGTGGCCACCAGTAATTTGCCTGAAGATGAAAAGTTGCTGGAGTTTATTTATGTCCGTTTGGATGCTATCAAAGAGGTGGTAACCCGTAATGGAACTTTGAGAGCGAATTTCTTCAGAGACATCTGGCGGGTAGAAACTGTCCGGAAAGATTTTGATGTACGGGAAATAGAGATTATCAAAAATATTTTGGACAACGGAGTCCGGAAAGGTATTTTTGAAATTCGCGATACCGATATAACTGCAGAGATTCTGCACTATGCCTGCAAAGGTCTGGAAGTTCCCTATATCCGGGGAACCCTGATTGGATTTGCCCATGGAAAAGACGGAAGTCTGAATGCCGTAGTCGAATTGCTTTCCAAAGGATTGAAAAAGAGACCCTAAAGGGAATGAAAAAATAAAAAAATGAAGAAAATGAAAGGAATAAGGGAATGAAAATTTCTTTCATGGGTGAAAAAGTAATATAAAATTAAAAAAGTATGAAACTATTAGAAGGAAAAGTTGCGTTGGTTACCGGCGCTGCACGGGGAATCGGCAAGGCAATTGCCATTCGTTTTGCACAAGAAGGTTGTGCTATCGCTTTTACGGATTTGAATATCGATGACAATGCCAAAGCTACGGAAACAGAGATTGCTTCGTATGGCGTTAAAGTGAAAGCTTATGCATCCAACGCAGCGGATTACGAGGATACTCATAAAGTCGTGGATGAGATTGTGAAAGATTTTGGAAAAGTGGATGTGTTAGTCAATAATGCAGGAATTACCCGCGACGGATTGATGATGCGTATGACCGAACAACAATGGGATATGGTGATTAACGTCAACCTGAAATCGGCATTCAATTTTATCCATGCATTGACTCCCGTGATGATGAAACAAAAATCGGGCAGTATCATCAATATGAGCTCTGTTGTCGGTATTTCCGGAAATGCAGGTCAAACCAATTACTCTGCTTCTAAAGCCGGAATGATTGGTCTTGCCAAATCCATTGCGAAGGAAGTCGGTTCCCGTGGAATCCGGGCCAATGCCATTGCTCCGGGATTCATTATTACGGAGATGACGGCCCAACTTTCGGAAGAAGTGAGAAAACAATGGGCCGACCAGATTCCGTTGAAACGTGGAGGTACTCCTGAAGATGTCGCTAATGTCGCTTTGTTCCTGGCGTCCGACCTTTCTTCGTATGTTTCGGGCCAGGTAATCCCTGTTTGCGGAGGTATGAACATGTAAAATATGCAGGTCATTTACGAAGATAACCATATTATTGCCGTCAGTAAAACCTGTTCCGAAATTGTACAGGGTGACAAGACCGGCGACCGGCCGCTTTCCGAAATTGTAAAGCAATGGCTGAAGGAAAAGTACAATAAGCCCGGAAATGTGTTTGTCGGAGTAACTCACAGATTGGACCGGCCCGTCTCCGGGTTGGTTCTTTTTGCAAAAACAAGTAAAGCATTGGGTCGGCTCAATGAAATGTTCCGGACAGGGGAAATAAAAAAGACGTATTGGGCAATAGTTAAAAAACAACCTCCGGCAGAAGAAGGTGAGTTGGTACATTATCTTATGCGCAATGAGAAACAGAATAAATCGTACGCTTACGACACTGAAAAACCGGATTCAAAAAAAGCAATTCTGGCCTATCGGGTAGTGGATCGTTCGGATCATTATTTTTTACTCGAGATAGATCTGAAAACAGGACGTCATCATCAGATACGTTGCCAGTTGGCAAAGATGGGTTGTCCTGTCAGGGGAGACCTGAAGTACGGTTACGACCGTTCCAATAAAGATGGAGGAATCAGTCTGCATGCGCGCAAGGTCAGTTTTATACATCCTGTTTCGAAAGAGTCTGTTGAAATAATAGCTCCGGTTCCGGACGAAACGCTTTGGAAAACATTTGAAAGAGAGATTGGATAATGAAGTTTTTTCGTTTTATAAGGAAGCTTTTTGATAAAAGAGGGGATAAACCTTCTCTGGACTTTTTCAGATACCTCGGACCGGGCTTGTTGGTGACGGTAGGTTTCATAGATCCGGGTAATTGGGCTTCCAATATCGCTGCGGGGAGTGAATTCGGATATAGCCTGTTGTGGATGGTAACCCTTTCAACTATCATGTTGATTATATTACAACACAATGTAGCCCACCTGGGGATTGTTACCGGTAAATGCTTGTCGGAAGCGGTTACGGAAAAACTTCCTAAAAAATTAGGTCGTGGTATCCTGAGTACGGCTATGTTAGCCTCGGTATCAACTTCTTTGGCCGAAATTTTAGGTGCGGCAATTGCTTTGCAGATGCTTTTCAATATCCCGGTCGGATTAGGAGCCGTATTATCCACGATTCTTATCCTCTTTATGATTTATACCAATTCCTATCGGAAAATCGAACGCTGGATCATTGGTTTTGTTTCTATCATCGGATTCTCTTTTTTATATGAATTGACGATTGCTCCGATAGAGTGGGGAACGGCTGCGAAAGCCTGGGTTACCCCCTCCATGCCGGAAGGATCCATTTTGATTATTATGAGTGTTTTAGGCGCTGTTGTAATGCCTCATAACCTGTTTCTTCATTCGGAAATTATTCAAAGCCGGCAGTGGAACCTCCAGGATGATTCCGTGATTAAAAAACAGTTGAAATTTGAGTTTGCCGATACGATTTTCTCCATGATTGTCGGTTGGGCTATCAATAGCGCGATGATATTGCTTGCCGCTTCTACCTTTTTTTCTAATTCCATGCATGTGGAAGAATTGCAACAGGCCCAGAGTATGCTTACCCCGCTCCTGGGAAAAGGAGCCGGAATGGTTTTTGCCATTGCATTGTTATTTGCAGGGGTAGCATCCAGTATTACTTCGGGAATGGCTGGTGGAACTATCTTTGCGGGAATTTATGGGGAACCTTACGATATAAAAGACAAACATTCCCAATGGGGAGTCGGTATTTCTGTGATTGCCGCTTTAATTATCATCATGTTTATTAAAGATCCGTTTCAGGGGCTTATATACTCCCAAATGATTCTGAGTGTTCAATTGCCGGTTACTATTTTTACACAGATTTACCTGACGTCGAATAAAAAATTAATGGGTAAATATGTCAATAGCATGCGTTTAAATGTGCTTTTATTGATCATTGGCGGAATCGTAACCTATTTAAATGTTCGATTATTGATGAGTTTTCTGTAAATTTGCATCAAAATGGAAGAAGTTGTTTTCTCAAAATATACGGTCGATTTTGTACGTGTAGCGTTGGAATATTGTGCTTTGGTTGAAAAAGCCCACGAACAGGATAAGGATGCTTTTATAGATAGCGCTGTAAAAGTTTTACCCTTACTTTATCTGAAAGTCTCCATTATCCCGGAAATTGATCAGCAATATGATTCTTTTCTGGAAACAAAGGTAACGGAAGAATTGTATTCCGGAGTACAAAACAAAATAGAGGAATTATTAGGTGAAGATAATTTGTACCTCGAGACTTTTCATCCGGATATCAAATTGAGTGACTCTCCGGTTGCCGTCAGATTGTCGGAAGATCTGGCAGATATTTATCAGGATCTGGGTAATTTTATTGCCGTATTTAAAAACGGGAACAAAGAAACCATGAATGATTCATTGATAACCTGTATCGAGAATTTCAGGGAATATTGGGGACAACGGTTGGTAAATGCTCTCCGGGCTTTACATTACATGAAGTATAAAGAAAAAGAAGATCAGTGGGAAGAACAATAACAAAAGAAGAAATATCAATATTGGAAATTGAAGAATTCCGGGGGCGTGTTGTCGTCGTGGATACCATTGAGAAGGCTGAGAAGGCAGTGAAATATTTGTCTTCATTTTCGAAATTGGGATTTGATACGGAGACGCGTCCTTCTTATCGGAAAGGGTGCGTTTTTGGTGTCGCATTGATTCAGCTTTCTACAGATGATACCTGCTTTCTGTTCCGGTTAAGTATTATAGGTTTCCCGGATTGTTTGATTCGTTTGTTATCCAACCTTGGTATACAGAAGATTGGCTTATCTCTCCGGGATGATTTTTTGTCGATGTCCCGCAGGAAAAAATTCGTCCCTCAGGGCTTTCTGGACTTGCAGACAATCGTGTCGCAGCATGATATAAAGGATATTAGTTTGCAAAAGGTGTATGCTTTGCTCTTTGAAAAGAAAATTTCCAAAAGTCAGAGATTAACAAATTGGGAATCGGACATGCTGACCGAAGCTCAACAAAAATATGCAGCTTTGGATGCCTGGGCTTGTTTAAAAGTGTACGAAAAGTTGATCGAAGAAAAAAATAATGTAATAACTTAGATGCAATACAAAAAAATAATACTCAATCCAAAGAAAGAAGAGTCTGTCTTGCGATTCCATCCGTGGATTTTTTCAGGAGCGATCAACCGGGCGGAAGGAAATCCCGAAGAAGGCGATTTGGTGAAAGTTTATGATTCCAAAGGCAATTTTCTGGCAACCGGACATTGTCAAATCGGATCGATTGCCGTCAGAATCCTTAGTTTCAAGGATGTTGAGATTGATCCATTGTTTTGGAAAACACGTTTTGAAAAGGCATTCTTGTTGAGGCAACAATTAGGGCTTGCAGAAAATCCCCAAAACAATACTTACCGCCTGATTCATGGAGAAGGGGATGGTATGCCCGGACTGATTGTCGATATTTATGCCGGTACGGCTGTAATGCAGGCACATGCTCCCGGAATGCATATTGTCCGGAAAGAATTGGCTGAAGCTCTTGTTGAAGTAATGGGCGACCGGATCCGGAATGTCTACTATAAATCGGAATCCACATTGCCTTTCAAAGCGGACCTGGGTGCTGAAAATGAATATTTGTTTGGAGGACAAAATGTCTCTCCCGTTGCATTGGAAAATGGAATGAAATTCAATGTGGATTGGATCAAAGGTCAGAAAACAGGCTTTTTTGTGGATCAACGTGAAAATAGGGCTCTTCTGGAACGGTATGCAAAAGATAAAGACGTGTTGAATATGTTTTGTTACACCGGAGGTTTTTCCTGCTTTGCGATGCGGGGTGGGGCAAGATCGGTACATTCCGTCGACAGTTCGTCTAAGGCAATCATGCTTACCGATGAGAATATTTCCCTGAATTTCCCGGAAGACGATCGTCATCAATCATTTACGGAAGATGCATTCAGATACCTGGAAAAAATAGGAGGGCGTTATGATTTGATTATCTTAGACCCTCCCGCTTTTGCCAAACACCGTAACGTATTGAAAAATGCATTGCAGGGTTACCGGAAATTGAATGCTGTTGCTTTTGAGAAAATCAGGCCGGGAGGTCTATTATTTACGTTTTCGTGTTCGCAGGTGGTGACCAAAGAACAATTCCGGTTGGCTGTTTTCAGTGCTGCCGCTCAATCCGGAAGAAATGTCCGGATCATCCATCAACTCACTCAGGCCGCCGACCACCCGATTAATATTTACCATCCTGAAGGAGAGTATATTAAAGGACTGGTTTTGGCAGTCGACTAATTGGTTCGTGCATCTTAAAAACAAAAAGTTTAAAATTTATGTTGACAATCTATTCCGATCTCATTTCAAAACTGCTCAACATTCCTCAACGACAAGTTATAAAAACAATACAGTTGATAGATGATGGCGCTACGATCCCCTTTATCAGCCGTTACCGGAAAGAAGTAACAGGAGGTTTGGATGAGGTGGCCGTGGGCGAGATTAAATCGCAGTACGAAAAACTTTGTGAATTGAGTAAGCGGAAAGAAACCATCCTGAATTCCATCGGAGAACAGGAAAAACTGACTCCTGAACTCAAAAAACGGATTGAAGATTGCTGGGATAGTACGGAACTGGAAGATATTTATCTTCCTTATAAACCCAAAAGGCAGACACGGGCGGAGATCGCACGTAAAAGAGGATTGGAGCCTCTGGCCAAAATTTTAATGGCTCAAAATGAACGGGATGTCCGGAACAGGGCTTTGAATTTTCTCAATGACGCAGTAAAAACGGTCGATGACGCTTTACAGGGTGCTCGGGACATCATAGCCGAATGGGTCAATGAAGATGAAAGTACCCGGAATACGGTCCGCAATATTTTTAACAGAGAAGCGGTTATTTCATCAAAAGTAATTAAAGGAAAAGAAGAAGCTGCTGCAAAATTCCGGGATTATTTTGATTTCAGCGAACCGCTTTCCCGTTGTTCTTCCCATCGTCTGTTAGCAATGCGTCGTGGAGAATCCGAAGAATTCCTGAGGGTATCCATTTCTCCCGATGATGAGCATGGCATCGAATCCCTGAATCGAAGGTATGTCAAAGGGAAAACGGCGGCGTCGGAACAGGTTGAATTGGCCGTGAAAGACGGATATAAACGTTTACTGAAACCTTCCATTGAAACCGAATTTGCCGCACTGTCGAAAGAAAAGGCTGATGAACAAGCGATCAAAGTCTTTGCTGAAAATCTCAGGCAATTATTGCTTGCTCCGCCTTTAGGTCAGAAACGGGTATTGGGGATCGATCCGGGTTATCGTACCGGATGTAAAGTGGTTTGTCTGGATGCCCAGGGAAATTTAATGCATAATGAAACTATTTATCCTCATCCTCCTCAAAATGACAGGAGTAAAGCAGCCGCCAAAGTAACCGCTCTGGTACATTCTTACGATATTGATGCTATTGCTATCGGAAATGGAACTGCCGGCCGGGAAACCGAACAGTTTATTGCAAATTTGAGGTACGACCGTAAATTGCAGGTTTTTGTTGTCAGTGAAGACGGTGCTTCCGTTTATTCTGCGTCTAAAATTGCGAGGGATGAGTTTCCGGAATATGATGTAACGGTTCGGGGAGCGGTGAGTATCGGTCGCCGTTTGATGGACCCGTTAGCCGAATTGGTGAAGATAGACCCCAAATCAATAGGAGTGGGACAGTATCAGCATGATGTGGAACAGGGAAAACTGAAAAAATCGCTCGACCGGACTGTCGAAAATTGTGTGAACCAGGTAGGTGTGAATGTCAATACAGCCAGCAAACACCTCTTGACTTATGTATCGGGTTTGGGCCCTTCATTGGCTCAGAATATTGTGGATTACCGGACTGAAAAGGGCCCTTTCAAGAACCGGAAAGAGTTGAAAAAAGTTCCGAAACTCGGTGAAAAAACCTTTGAACAGTGTGCAGGCTTCCTTCGGATTCCTGATACGGAAAACCCCTTGGATAATTCTGCTGTGCACCCTGAAAGTTATCATATTGTGGAATCCATGGCTCGTGAACTGAATTGTTCCGTTTCGGAATTGATTGCAGATAAAGAACTGAAGCGCAAAATAAAACCGGAAAAATATGTTTCCGATAAAACAGGTATGCCGACTTTGCTCGATATCATGGAAGAACTGGATAAACCCGGACGGGATCCGAGAAAAGGGATACAGGTATTCGAATTCGACCAATCCGTAAGAACAATAGATGATCTGAAGGAAGGTCAGGTACTACCGGGGATTGTAAATAATATCACTAACTTCGGTTGTTTTGTCGATATCGGTATCAAAGAAAAAGGATTGGTGCACATCTCGGAAATGGCCGATCGTTTTGTTTCCGATCCGGCGGAAGTGGTATCCATTCATCAACATATCAAAGTGAAAGTAATGAGTGTGGATAAGGAACGTAAGAGGGTACAACTGACCATGAAATTATAAACCGATTACCTTCACTGAAAATCTTTGGCACGATTTTTTCTGTTTCTAGAAAAAAACAGTTACATTTGCTGTGATTTACGCAACATAACCCATGCAACAGGCTTTTTCTTTAAATTTGATTTTAACAAAATTTAACACATTGAATTTTGTTGATTCGTCATTTATGTTAGAGAGAGAGAGAGAGAGAGAGAGAGACTAACCTAGCCTCACCCGCGCGTCAATATAATCATTATTTCTTTAAAAATAAACTCCTTACAGAGACGGAACAGACTCCGTCT
>JAITTA010000078.1 GCA_031287395.1 Dysgonamonadaceae bacterium
CTTCCCAAGTTGGCATAGTTTATTTTTTCATTTAAACATGAGCAATTATTCTGTTCTGAGGCGCATATATTTTGCACACATAATAACTGCTCCCAGTACAATTAACACAGCTGTTGCATACAACATCCCCGGACTGTAAAAATAAATGGCAGCCGCGCTCAGCGGAACAAGCATGTTATTCACCGACTGTAAACTTTGGTTCACGCCCTGCAATTTACCCTGTTTGCTTTCGTCAACCGATTGGGACAACCTTCCGGTGTACGTCGGGTCGAATAACCCTTCGCCGGAAATGATACATATGATAGCAAGCGAAATAACGACTACGGAATGTATATATATGCTTGTCAGAATCAAACCTAAGCCAATTCCAAGACCGATTAAGCCAGCTATCCCAATGCGTTTTTCGCTGAAACGTTTCAATAACCAGGGCAGCAACAATGCGCGCGAAGTAATCTCGCAAACACCGACAAGCGTCAGTAAACTGCCGATAAATGCCGGCCCCCATTGATAAACATCCTTCAGAAAAACGGTGAAATTGAACTGGAAAATCGCCAGCCCTGCATAAAAGAGCACACCTGTTATAAGCAATAGCCTAAGCCCTTTCAGGCTGAATATCTCCTTGAAATGGGAAAAGGTATTGAGGTTGTTAAGGGTTAAACGGTTAGTCCTCTTTTCAGGAACTAAAGATTCCGGCAACAGAAAATATACTGCTAAACCTGAAATTAAGATGAATCCGGCGGTAATAAAGAACGGCAACGCAATGGAAATACTTCCCAACAATCCGCCCAATGCGGGGCCTCCTATTTTCCCTACTCCCATAGCGGCTCCGATATAGCCAAACCATTTAGTCCGCTCTCCGGGTTCGGTGCTGTCCGATATATAGGCAAACAGAATGCTGATATTCCCGGCAGTAAGCCCGTCAATCATGCGTCCAAGGAAAAGTATCCAGAGTGTTCCCCCTATCCCAAATAGTACATATCCGATGACAGAGCCCAACAGGCTGACAATAAGAATGTTTTTTCGTCCGTATCTGTCACTCAACGCTCCAAAAACGGGAGCTGCAAAAAACGTACAGGCAGCAAATACCGACATGAGCGCACTCATACCTACAACAACCTGTTGGGATGGAAGATACTTCCCTACCATAAAAGGCAGGAGGGGCAACACGACAGAGAACCCTATAGAATTCAGTAACACAATCCCTATAATAATCCATAATCTATTTTTCTTTGCTTTCATTTTCAGATTCAACTATTGTTATTTGATATTAATACATATTTTCTCACTTTCAAAATGATTATGCAAAATTATTGGTTATTTTAGGAATAAAATAGCTATATTTGACATGAAAATAGTCGCAAAATGTATTTATGAAAAAAGACAGACAACAAACAATACCGGATATTCTGATAAGGCTTGCCCATTTATTGGGGACGGAAATAAAAAACAGAAGATTGGAAATCCCTGAAAAGTTTGGCAAGGGTTATTGTACCGGATTTATTTTTAATGAGTATATCCGATTGTTAATCAGCGATTACGAACTGAATGAAGACATAATTATTGAAAATCCGGAGCTCGATGTTCGTGTGAACAGGATAGTTTTTAAGTTTCAAAACATTTTTCCCCAAACGAAAACATTACAGACAGGAAATCAATTAAAAGCGATGCCTTCGGTTTTAATTGCAACCAGCCGGATGAATACCGATGACGTTATCTCTATTCACACAAATACGGCAACTATTAATATAGAGGTAGATGCGGGTTATTTGAACGAGCTATTCAGCTTGTCGGAAAAATCACCGATTTTGCAAAGCCTGTTACAGAATACGCAACCCTTGTTGTTTGAACAAATAATTTATCCCTCGTTGCAGAAGATTGTAAATGAGATTGTGAGTGAACCGGTGGATGAAACTTTTGAGTTGTTTTTTTTAAGGATAAAGGCGGAAGAGCTGATTTGTAGGTTGTTAATAGAATTGGAAAAGCGGGATGAAAAACATATTTATGCTTTAAACAGCCACGACATACAAACTATTTACAAAATAAAGGAGCGAATACTTGAACGACTGGATACTCCGCCGGTTATTAAAGAACTGGCAACTTGTGCCAATATGAGTCCGACCAAACTGCAACGTTTGTTCAAACAGATTTTTGGCAACACTATTTTCAATTATTATCAAGGATTCAGGATAAAAGAAGCCGCCCGGCTGCTGAAAGAAGAAAACATGTCTGTTTCAGAAGTAGGTTACAGGTTAGGTTTTACCAATCTAAGCCATTTTTCAAGAGTTTTTCAAGAGCATATAGGGATGAAGCCGAAACAATATACAAAGTCTTAATCGAAAGAATCTGTTAAGATTATTGCAGGGAAAAGATAGCCGTTGGCCTTATTGCAGTTACTTTGCCCAAGACCCTCCAAACCATAGAAGATTATGCATTTGGAATGAGTAAGTTAACATCCATCGTTATTCCTGAAAATGTAAAATCCATTGGACAGGAGGCATTTCGGTATAGTAGCTCTCTCTCCGAAGTCATTATGCTGCCTACAACGCCAACAACAACGAGAAGTGCCATTTTCGGAAGCACTCATCCTTCCCTTCAGATCAAAGTGCCGCCAGCCAGTCTGAATGCTTATAAAACCGCATACGGGTGGGATTCACACGCAGATCATATTGTAGCAAATACCAATTAAATCATCATTTGTAACATTCTTATAGAACAGAAAACAACAGGAAGGAGATTACCCGGAGAACTTGGGTAATCTCTTTTCGTTTTCAAACATCAAAATCCAGAATAAGTCCAACCGCTTTGACATTGATTATCCGGATAGACGGATCTTTCGACAAACAATGCCGTATTTTGGTAATGAAACGATCGAGGCATCGGGAGGTATAAAAATCGTTCTTTCCCCAGAATCTTAAAAGAATATCCTCTCTTTCCACCACTTCTCCTTTATTCTCAACCAACAACTCCAATATCTGAGCTTCGCGTGTAGTCAGTACTCGTCTTTCGGAATTATAAACCAGGTAGAAATTCTTCGGATCAAACCGGTATTTTCCGATTTGATGCAGAATTCCTTTCATTTTTACTTTGATGCTGTTCCTCAAATTGATTAAAGCCTTGATATGTGCATCCAATTCCTCCGGGAGGAACGGTTTTTTAATATAGTTATTTACTCCCGCTTCATAACCGGAGATAACATCTTTCGACATCGTTTTACTTGTAGCAAATACAATCGGGATTTCCGGATCGGTCTGCCGGATTTTTCCGACCATCTCCAGACCGTTCATAACCGGCATTTCTATATCCGAGACAATCACTTCCGGACAAAAACTTTTCCACAACGCAAGTCCTTCTTTTCCGTTGGAAGCCAAAGTTACCTGGTAACCCCCGATAATTTCTTCAAGGCTACTTTTAATAATATAACTCAGGTTCGAATCGTCTTCAATCAGCAATAATTTTATCATCGTATGGTAGATTTATTGTAAATTCACTGTATTCTCCCGGCACGCTGTCTATTCCGATTTCTCCTCCATGCGCCGTAACCACTTGATAAACATAATTCAAACCCAATCCGAATCCATTGACTTTTTGCTCTTTTTTCACGGATGACGCCCGCTCGAACTTTTCAAAGATTTTCTTCTGATCCCGGATCGGAATACCGATTCCATCGTCCCGGAACTTAATTTGAATGTATTTTCCCCAGTTGAAACAGGAGATGCAAATATTCACTTTATCTTTTGAATATTTTACTGCATTGTCAATTATATTATTAAACGATTCATAAATATATCCATAGTCGGCATAAATTGATTTAACTCCGTTTAGGTCCACTTGAAACCGGATTTCTTTCGAAACATTTAACAAATATTTTTCTTTTAAATGATCAATCAATTCGGATAAATCAACCGATTGTTTGTACAAAGCGATCTTTTTTTCTTCAAATTGAGCGATAGTCAGTATCTTATTGGTAATAGACAACAAGTGATTTCCTTCATTCGTGATAATATCATAATATTGCTCCTTCATCCGGGGCTTATCATCGATTTTCCCGCTTTTCAAGGCATTAACACCCATCAGGATAGCCGTAAGCGGACTTTTCATGTCGTGAATCATAGCATTGGTAAAATCCCTCCGGATTTCGGCAATACGATCCTGACGAATAATAATCCTGATTTGCAAGAACAAACAATAAGCTACAATAAGAGCAATACAAACCGATCCGGCAAGTAATAAAAACATCTTACCAAAAATAATTCTGTAAGGAGAAAATACCATTATTTCAATAAACTCGGGGGTAATAGTCCTTAATTGTATCTTTTCTTTGTAACCGGATTTTTGGAGAATATCCTTTCCTCCATGATTTATAGATGCTATTTTTTTACCCAATGAATCGGATAGTATTAAAGTATAACTAATATTATTATAATCTTTCCCTAAATTCAAATTAACAATAGTATCTAATTTTTCTAATGAAAGTGGATATTCTTCTAGATACAAATAATTTTGAAAAGCGATAATATTCGAATAAACATCATTTTCTATTTTGAATCCTTCTATTTTTTTACCTTTTTTCAATCGAAACTGATCATTCAAACGTTTTATGGCTTCTTTTTCTATCGAACGAATAAAGCATTTACTGATGTTTTTTTGCAATTCTGCTTCTAATAGCGTGTACGTGTTCTTAAGCCAAATTCCCTGCAAAATAAGAATAGAAACAAGGGCAATGCACGTGAAAATCTTTATATAATTGTTTCGCATCATTTTAAGCATGTTGATTCAACCACAAAAATAATAACATTTCGATAACATTTTATCACATTTCAATAACTTATTTTCTTTTTTATAAATTGTAATTTTGTACTCCATAAAAATCTTATTCATTTCAACAAATAAAAACGATTATTATGAAAACAAATTCCAGAAGAAATGTGAAACCAGATTTTGAAAAAATCAAAAAATTTGCATTATACAAAGACAACCTGTTGAAAATCAAAGGTGGTGGTGGTGGACAATGGGTACTTATTGACGGAGAATTGATCTGGGTTCCCAATCCTTAATTAAACATTCTATCTGAAATCTCGCTTGTAATTTCATTTATAAATCAGGAAGAGGCAAGGTCGTTTCGAAAGATCCGGCGCTTGTCTTTTCCATTCTGCAATGCTCCGTGTTTTAATATATTCGGTTTCGCATGTAATGTCAGCAGCAATGCACAATTTTGTAGCCGGTTTACAAGTCCGGATAAAATCATCCATTAATTTTCCATTCCGGTAAGGTGTTTCGATAAACAGTTGCGTCTCGTTTTCCGAATAAATTCTTTGTTCGTATTGTCTGATCGCTTTTATCCGCTGATCAGCTTCAATCGGGAGATAACCATGAAAAGCAAAATTCTGACCGTTAAAACCCGAAGCCATCAATGCCATCAGAATGGAAGAAGGACCGACTAAAGGCACCACCCGGATATTTTTTTGTTGCGCTATAGCTACCACATCGGCTCCCGGATCGGCAATTGCCGGACAACCCGCTTCCGAGATGATCCCTACCGAATTTCCTTCCATCACCGGTTTCAGGTAATCCGAAACAATTTGTGGAGGGGTATGCTTATTCAATAAATAAAATGTCAGTTCATCGATATTGACGGAAGGATCCGTTCTTTTCAGAAACCGTCGTGCCGTACGCTCATTTTCAACTATAAAATGACGTATTTTCAAAATAATTTCACGATTATAAGCCGGGAGAACCTGCTCAACCGGAGTCTCTCCCAACGGCACGGGAATTAAATAAAGAGATGCCTCCATATATTCATATCAACTCATCAATGATTTTGAAAATTCCACCATTTCATCGGCAAATTTTCCCCAGGAAAGGTTTTCTTTCTCTGTTCTGATATTACTTACAAACCGATCCCGACCCAAAGAAAAAATCCGTTCCACAGCCGAGGCAATATTTTCCGAATCCGGACTACAGATAATTCCTGCCCCCGGACGTTCGACCATATCCCTCAACCCTCCTACATCAGTTGCTACCACAGGAACTTCAAAATGATAAGCTACCGGGACCACCCCGCTCTGGGTCGCCGATTTATAGGGAAGTACCAATAAATCCGCCGCAGAAAACAAAACAGGAACCAAACTATCTTCAATGTATTGATTCATAGAGAAGATACGATCCTTAGCCGGTGAATGCGAAATTTGTGTTTCGTATTTCTCAAAACTACCGTAACTCTCTCCTGCAATAAGCAATTGAAAATCATCACCCAGACCGGCCATTGCATCGATCAGCAAATCCAGGCCTTTGTAGTCGCGGATTAAACCGAAAAAAAGCAAAGTCTTTTTATCCGGATCCAAACCTAATTTTTCTTTGGCCAACAGGACATCGATCTTCTCTCCAAAATGGCTGTACAGAGGATGTGGACGCACACAAAACGAAGATTCCGGATTCATTGAAAGAATATCATTCCTGACAATGTCACTCATCACCACAAAACCGTTGCACTGGTCGAATAACAACTTGGCAAACGGCTTGTCAAAAAATTTAGGCTCATGAGGAATCGCATTGTGCACCAAAGAGATGATCACTGTTTTCTTTTTCAATCGATTGGCAATATGCCCGTATGCCGGTCCGAAAAAGGACATCCAATAGACGATAATCAGAACATCCGGTTGAAATTTTCCGATTTCTTTTGCCGTTTTTTGGTACGAAAACGGATTAATGCTATCCAGAATTCTTTCCGAAGGGATTTCAATAGCCTGATCTCCTTTTTCCACATACTGTGTTTTTCCCGGAAATAAAAATCCGGGATATAACCGCGAAAAAGAAAATGCCTTGACTTCGTGTTTTTCCCTCATAGCCTCATAAAGCATTGCACTGAACTGGGCAATACCACCACGGTAAGGGTAGAAAGGAGAAAGGATGGCGATCTTCATTAGTATCTATAATGATCCGGCTTGTACGGCCCGTTGATGTCAACCCCGATATATGCAGCCTGTTCCGGAGTCAACAGGGTCAGTTCCACCCCGATATTTTCAAGATGCAAACGGGCAACTTCTTCGTCCAGGTACTTCGGCAAGCGATACACGCCAATCTCATAATCTTTCTGCCATAAATCGATTTGTGCCAGGGTCTGATTTGTAAATGAATTACTCATCACAAACGAAGGATGCCCGGTTGCACAGCCTAAATTCACCAACCGGCCTTCAGCTAAAAGAAAAATCGAATTCCCTTTCGGAAAGGTGTATTTATCTACCTGAGGTTTGATATTCAAATGCTTAATCCCTGGATAATTAACCAATTTATGTACTTGGATTTCATTATCGAAATGTCCGATATTACAAACAATCGACTGGTCTTTCATTTGTTCCATGTGTTCAATGCGTACGACATCCCGGTTTCCGGTGGTAGTCACAAAGATATTTCCTTCCTTCAAGGCTTTTTCAATGGTAGTGACTTCAAAACCTTCCATGGCCGCCTGTAAAGCGCAAATCGGGTCAATCTCCGTAACAATCACACGAGCGCCGTACGAACGCATGGATTTAGCACAACCTTTACCGACATCGCCATACCCTGATACCACTACAACTTTTCCTGCGATCATAACGTCGGTTGCCCTCTTAATCCCGTCGGCAAGGGATTCACGGCAACCATAAAGATTATCAAACTTGGATTTGGTAACCGAATCATTGACATTGATTGCAGGAACCAATAATTCTCCGGCCTCCATCATCTGATACAAACGATGTACTCCCGTGGTCGTTTCTTCCGAAATACCTTTCAAACCGGACACCGTACGATGCCAACGTTGATTATCTTTTTTCAGAATATGATTTAATGTATCCAGAATCACCTGTTCTTCGTGATTTCCGCCCTTGCGGTCAATAAATTTCGCATCATTTTCAGCTTTGTATCCCCAATGGACAAGTAGTGAAGCATCACCTCCGTCGTCTACGATGAGGTTCGGGCCTTTCCCGTCCGGGAAACGAAGAGCCATATCGGTGCACCACCAATATTCTTCCAGAGTTTCACCTTTCCAGGCAAAAACAGGGACTCCGGCTATCGCAATAGCAGCTGCAGCGTGATCCTGGGTGGAAAAAATATTGCAACTTGCCCAACGGACATCTGCTCCAAGTTCCACTAAAGTTTCGATTAATACGGCAGTTTGGATGGTCATGTGTAAAGAACCGGTAATCCGGGCTCCCTTTAACGGTTTTTCTTTTCCATATTTTTTGCGTAGGGATATCAGACCCGGCATTTCGTGTTCGGCTATCTCAATCTCTTTACGCCCAAAATCGGCCAAAGAAATATCCGCCACTTTATACGGCAGATTTTCCATGAATTTTTCCAACATTTTTACTGTTTTATAATTAATTAAACCACAAAAGTAGTGAATAAAATCAAATGTTCTTAATTTTGTAGTCTCAAAAATCTTAGTGAAAGTATTTATGTCTGAATTCGTGAAAACAATTACAATTTACGGGGCATCCAGTTCCAGGATCGACCCGGAGTACATTGCAGCAGCCCGAAAACTGGGAGAACTGATGGCCGGAAGGAATATTGCATGCATTAATGGAGCCGGACAAAAAGGTGTTATGGGTGCCGTTACCGAAGGAATGTTGGCTCACGGAGGTAAAGTAACCGGTATCATTCCTCAGTTCATGATCGAAGAAGGTTGGCTCAACCACTCCCTGACAGAAATCATTGTAACACCGGATATGCACAGCCGCAAACAACTGATGGCCGAAAAATCAGATGCCTGTATCGCTCTTCCGGGAGGTATCGGAACCATGGAAGAACTTCTCGAAATAATGACCTGGAAACAATTAGGATTGTATAAAAATCCAATTATCATTCTCAATACAAACGGATACTACAATTTCCTGCTACGGATGTTGGAGAAATCGGCATCCGAAAATTTTATCCATCACAGGCATCAGTTCATCTGGAATGTCGCCGAGAGTCCGGAAGAAGCTCTGAACTCAGCCGTTCAAAATCACAAATGGGATCCCAATCCACGATCATTCGCAGCCTTGTAATCATATCATGCAGGAAAACGAACCGACATATCATCAGGACTCAACGGCAATGCATCAGAATATATTGACCGAATCCGGAGATTCAATCACAGAATCCCGCAATTCTACGTTCATTGATCTTGCAAGCAATGATTTTATGTATTGTTTTCCGGATTATCCGGTAATACAAAAAGACTCTGTCGTATCCATATCCCCCCCATTTATCCCGCAAATAGAAAAAATTTCGGAAAAACCAAAGTTACAGGACAGCATCTTCATCATCTTTTTCTTTTGTTTCATGATCACTTCCAGGGTTTTAAGCAGTAAAGCCCGAATGTTCCTTTCCCTCCCGGATGAATTGTTCAGGCTAAAAGAAAGAAAAAGCATCTTTACCGAACCGGTTGGTAACGAATTGTATGTCAAATTACTGTTGTTTTTCCAAACAGTGATTATCTTATCCATATTTACTTATTCGGCACTTGCGAATCATCCTGAAGCCAATGAACCCTTTACTCTATCCGGTTTTTACGTAAGTACCGGCAAAATTTGCCTTTTTTTTATCTTGTTCTTCGTCTATAAATGGATTTCCTACAATGCCGTAGGAACTATCTTTTTTTCGAAAGAAACACTTTCCCGGTGGATCAATAATTTTACATCCCTGATATGTGTTCTCGGAATCGTAATCTTTATCCCGGTACTCCTGATGTTTTATGTCGAGTGGATGTACTCTTTTTGTTACTTTTTCATCCTTTCCTGTTTCCTAATTGTCACAATTATTATTATTTACAGGACCCATGTGTTATTTTTTCATAATATCCGCCGATTACATTATTTATTTTTGTATCTTTGCGCCCAAGAAATGGCTCCTTTATTTGTTTTATACAAGGGTCTTATTTATTTAACGTAGTGGAAAGTAGCACTTTATGGCTTTGAGTATAAAAAAAGTTTTGGTATCTCAGCCTAAACCGGAGACAGAAAAATCTCCCTATTTTGATATTGCTGAGAAATACGGTGTAAAGATCGAATTCCGACCATTTATAAAAGTTGAACCGGTTACAGCAAAGGATTTCAGGGGACAAAGAATTGTTATCCTCGAACATACGGCTGTTATTTTTACTGCTAAAACAGCAGTAGATCATTTCTTCCGGCTTTGTGAAGAATTACGGG